>CAZFSC010000093.1:0-14038 GCA_964521585.1 uncultured Limnohabitans sp. | reverse complement strand
CTGTGAAAGCGAGAACCTTAAAAAAAGACAAAGTCAATATCATCACCATGGGTTGCTCCAAAAACCTGGTGGATTCGGAAGTGCTTTTGACCCAACTCCGAGGAAATGGGATCAATGCCAGTCATGAGTCCAGCTCGGATGATAATAACATTGTGATCATCAATACCTGTGGATTTATAGATAATGCCAAACAGGAATCTATAGATACCATTCTGCAATATGTGGATGCTAAGGAGCAAGGTTTGGTGGACAAAGTCTATGTGACCGGTTGCCTTTCACAGCGTTATAAGGACGATTTGGAAAAGGAAATTCCTCAAGTCGATGCATTTTTTGGAACGCGGGACCTGCCTGCGATTTTGAAGAAATTCAAAGCAGATTACAAGCATGAGTTAGTGGGAGAGCGTCTTTTGACGCATTCGGCACACTATGCCTATATGAAGATTTCGGAAGGTTGTGATAGACCATGTTCTTTCTGTGCGATTCCTCTAATGAGAGGTGGACACGTTTCTAGACCAATCGAAGAATTGGTGAAAGAAGCTCAGCATAAGGCTGCCCAAGGAACCAAGGAGTTGTTGTTGATTGCTCAGGATTCGACCTATTACGGATTGGACTTGTATAAGAAGCGAAATCTGGCCGAACTCTTAAGACAGCTTTCAGATGTGGAAGGAATCGATTGGATTCGTCTGCATTATGCATACCCAACCGGCTTCCCGATGGAGGTTATCGAAGTCATGAAGGAGCGATCCAATATCTGTAATTACTTGGATATTCCTTTGCAGCATGGTTCTACAGATGTATTGAAAGCCATGCGGCGCGGAACTACCCGAGAAAAGCAAGAGGAATTGATCTATAGGATACGCGAGATGATTCCTGAAATAGCTATCCGTACTACCTTGATTGCTGGCCATCCAGGAGAAGGTGAAAAGGAATTCCAGGAGATGGTGGACTTTGTGGAGCGAATGAAATTTGAGCGACTGGGCGTGTTTACCTATTCCCATGAGGAGAATACCCATGCCTTTGGTATGGAGGATATACTTTCTCAGGAAGAAAAACAGGATAGAGCGAATCACTTGATGGAAGTACAGGAGCAAATCTCCTATGACTTGAATCAGGAGAAAGTTGGGAAGACCTTCAAGACCTTAATCGATAAAAAAGAAGGAGGTTACTTTGTAGGCCGAACCGAGTTTGACTCTGTCGAAGTGGATAACGAGGTGCTGATCGATGCATCGAAGCATTATTGCCGGGTGGGGGATTTTGTTCAGGCAAAAGTAACCGAGGCGACGGAGTTTGATTTATATGCTACGGTGGAAGAGTAAAGAGCTTATGCTGTGCTGCTTTTCCGAAAGCAGCAATAGGATTAGGAGTTGGTCCAGCTTCTGAAGAAACAGTACAGCCAAGGCCGGAACTACTTGACAGGCCTCTTTTACGAAAGCATTAATTTTTTGACAATTTCTTAAAATGTTTCTTCTATTCTTCCAGCAAAAAGACCTTATTTTTAAGGATGAAGAACCTGTTCCTTTTCCTAGTTGCATTTTTACCCATGTCTGTTTTTGCTCAATACTCTTATGATCTTCAAGGCCATAGAGGCGCGAGAGGGCTGATGCCTGAAAACACCATCCCTGCGATGATCAAAGCTATGGATTTGGGGGTGACCACTCTCGAGCTTGACTTGGCGATTACGAAGGATGGGCAAGTGATTCTTTCTCACGAACCTTTTATGAATCCGCTGATCTGTCTTGATTCAGAAGGAAATCAGATCGCATCGGGAGATCATTCTTTTAATATTTATGAGTTGACTTATCAGGAGATTTTGGCTTATGACTGTGGTTCCAAACTGCATCCGGGTTTCCCGCAACAGGTCAAGTTTTTTGCGGCCAAACCGCTGTTGAAAGACGTATTCATCGTCGCTGAAAAGTATGCAAGCGATATGGGACTTCCTCAGCCCTATTATAATATTGAAATCAAAAGCAGTCCTGATGGAGATGGAATTTATCATCCTGAAGTTCCAGAGTTTTCAGATATGGTGGTAAAGCTGATCGCTGAAAAGTTGGGTTGGGAAAGAGTTAATATCCAATCCTTCGATTTCCGGGTTTTAAAATACATCCATAAAAACTACCCTGAGGTGCCCTTGGCAATGCTGGTAGAAAATGCTGGTATCTATCAAGAGGACCTAAAGGAGCTAGGATTTGTTCCCGATATTTTTTCTCCTTATTTCAAAAATCTGAACGCTGAGATTATTACTTTTTTGCATCAAAAAGGAATGAAGGTAATTCCATGGACTGTTAATTCCACTGAGGAAATGAATAAGCTTTTGGATTTAGGGGTAGATGGAATCATCACGGATTATCCGAATTTGGCTCCAAGACGTTAATTTTTGCCCTTTGACACGCTTTCCCTAATTTAGCAGACTAAAATATCCCGAATGCATTTAGTCGAAGTGAGCACTCCTGCCCAACAGCAGGAATTTATTGAGATGGCGGTTCGCCTCTATCAGCATGAGAAGAACTGGATCCGTCCTCTGGATAAAGATATTGAAGGGCTTTTTCATCCGGAAACCAACAAACTTTTTAGAAGTGGTGCCAAGGCCAAACGCTGGTTGCTACAAGACGGAAAAGGTCAGACTATTGGGAGGATAGCAGCTTTTATCAATCCCAAGATGAAAGAAAAGCAACCCACTGGCGGGGTTGGTTTTTTCGAATGCATCAAAGATCAGAAGGCCGCTTTTTTGTTGTTTGATACAGCCAAAGAATGGCTTCAAAGTGAAGGGATGGAGGCAATGGATGGACCGATCAACTTTGGGGAGCGGGACAAATGGTGGGGATTGTTGGTCGATGGATTTACGGAGCCGAATTACAACATGCCCTGGAACTTCAGCTATTATCAGAAGTTTTTCGAAGACTATGGGTTCAAGCTTTATTTCAAGCAATTCACCTATATGCGCCCGGTACAAAATCTTGGCTTTGATGAGAAAATGATCATCCGTGCCAATCAAATCATGGCAGACCCTGATTATGAATTCAGATATATTAAAGGGAAAGAACTGAAGGAAAAGGCACCGGAATATTTCATGACGGTTTATAATAAGGCTTGGGCGCGTCACATGGGTAAATCTCTTGCTCTCAAAGAAGCACAGTTGATGTTTGGTAAAATGAAGCCGATCATTGATCCACGGTTAATTTACTTCGGTTTCTATAAAGGCGAACCTGTTTCGTTTTTCATTCAGATTCCTGAAATCAATCAGATCTTCAAGCATGTCAATGGAAAGATGGATCTGATCGGAAAATTGAAATTTCTTTGGTATAAGACTTTTTCTCCGCCTGATAAAATGCTTGGACTGGTCTTCGGAGTAGTCCCGGAGCATCAGGGCAAAGGCGTGGAAAGTGCCATGATCATCACTTATGACAAGATGAGCAGTCAGCCTTCTTTTCCTTACAAAACCATCGAGATGAATTGGATTGGGGATTTCAATCCTAAAATGATGCGGGTATGCGAGCAACTATTGGCAGAAATCTACAAGACCCATCATACCTATCGCTACCTGTTTGATAGGGAAAAACAGTTTGAAAGGCATCCGATATTTGATTGACGAATTGAGACTTATGAGTTAAGATGTATGAGATACGATTTTATAAAAAATATCGAATGTCGAACGCATCATGTCGAATAATGAAGGAAAACCAACCTTACAACCTTCTAACTTTACCATTTTGGAACCTTTCCACTTTACCACATTGAAACCTTAATCTTTCAATTTTGCAATATTTCAATTTTACAATACTTAATAAATGAAAAAATACGACGTAACAGGCATCGGAAACGCCTTGGTGGATATTGAATTCAAAGTGACAGATCAATTTTTCACCGATAATGGTGTAGAAAAAGGATTAATGACTTTGGTCGATGAGGAGAGACAAAACGCTTTGATGCGGGTGATCAAAACGGAAACTGCGAAAATGCAATGTGGAGGCTCTGCCGGAAACACGGTGATTGCTGTGAGTCAGTTTGGAGGCAATTCTTTCTATTGCTGCAAGGTAGCCAATGATGATTTGGGGCATTTCTTCATGAAAGACATGAAAGACTCCGGGGTGACTTCCAACTTGAATCCAGAACGACTGGAAGACGGAATCACAGGGAAATGCCTAGTCATGGTGACTGATGATGCGGAACGGACGATGAATACCTTTTTAGGAATTACTCAGACATACTCGATCGCTGATGTGGATGAGGCCGCGATCAAAGACTCCAAATACCTTTATATCGAGGGATATCTCATCACATCCGAAAACGGAAAAGCAGCGATGATCCATTCAAAGAAAGTGGCTGAAGAAAATGGAGTCAAAGTAGCCTTGACTTTTTCCGATCCTGCAATGGTGAAGTATTTCAGACAGCCTTTTGATGAAGTGATCGGTGCAAGTGTGGATTTGCTATTTGCAAATGAAGAAGAAGCGATGCTTTTCACAGGAAAAGATAATTTGTTGGAAGCCCGGGAAGAATTGAAGAAAGTGGCCAGACGATTTGTAATCACCCAAGGGAAAAATGGGGCAATGATTTTTGATGGCGATACTTTCATTGATATCGAGCCTTATGCTACCCAGGCGATCGATACCAATGGCGCCGGCGATATGTTTGCAGGAGCTTTCATGTATGGCATCACCAATGGGCACAGCTATGCATCCAGTGGAAAACTTGCTTCCATGGCGAGCAGTAAGATAGTAAGTCAATTTGGGCCCAGATTGCAATGGCATGAAGCCAAAGAGGTTTTGGCCCGACTCAATCCTTGAAAATTAACCCGGATCGAAAGTTTCGGGTTAATTTTTTTTAAATAATCGACTAAATATTTTTCACTCTGATTTAAATATTATTTTTTAGAGGATTAATTGTGATAAATGGTTTAAACGATCCTGTTAGAGGATCTTTTTTGGTATTTTTAAACAGTTTTAAAAGAGAATGATTTTATTGAAAACAAACCCAATTAAATGATGATTAGAAAAATTACCGCTTTGGGGCTTTTGGTTGGCCTGATGAGTTTGCCCGCCCTGGCCCAGAAGAAAATCGAATTCAAGGAATTCGATCTGGACAATGGATTGCACGTGATTATGCACCAAGACAATACTACTCCGATTGTGATTACATCGGTACTGTATCATGTGGGCTCCAAAAATGAACAGCCTAACCGTACAGGTTTTGCCCACTTTTTTGAGCATTTGATGTTTGAAGGAACAGAGAATATCGATCGGGGCGAATACATGAATATCATCCAGAGCAGAGGAGGTACGCTGAATGCCTTCACTTCCAATGATATCACCTATTATTACGAGTTGCTGCCATCGAACGAACTGGAACTTGCGCTCTACATGGAAAGTGAGCGGATGCTCCATTCCAAAGTAGACCAAACCGGAGTGGAAACCCAGCGTGAGGTAGTTAAGGAGGAAAAGCGACAAAGCTATGATAACCGTCCTTATGGATCTATCCTAATCGAGACGTTGAAGAGGGCCTATACGGTTCATCCTTACCGATGGGCACCGATTGGTTCACTTGAAGATCTGAATGCGGCATCTATAGATGAGTTTCAGCAATTTTACAATGATTTCTATGTGCCAAATAATGCAACTTTAACCATTGCAGGGGATATTGATTATGCTGAGACGGAGAAATTGGTCCGGAAATATTTTTCAGAAATTCCACGGGGAACCAAAGAAATCTATCGACCAAATGTGGTCGAACCTAAGAAGACCACAGAAGTACGGGATGTGATTTATGACAACATCCAAATCCCTGCTGTAATCCAGGCTTATAACCTTCCAAAGCAAACAGATCAAGATTCTTATGCGCTTTCCATGCTTTCCACTTACCTGACGGGAGGAAAATCTTCCCTGATGACCAAGGAGTTGGTTGATAAGCAGCAGAAGGCACTTGCTATTGCGGCGATTCCACTGGAATTGGAAGATGGAGGTGTATTCATCATGTATGGTATTACCAATATGGGCGTGGAGCCTCAGGCATTAGAAACTGAAATTGATAAACTGATCAAGCAGGTTCAGGAGGAAGGGATTTCTGACCGGGATTTTGCAAAGCTTCAAAATATCGTGGAGAACAACATTGTAAGTGGAAACTCCACTGTGGCTGGAATCGCCCAGAATCTGGCAGAATCGCATGTGATTTTTGGTGATACAGATTTCATCAATAAGCAGATGGAACTATATAATAAAGTGACTAAAGCCGATCTGCAGCGCGTGGCAAAGCAATATCTGGATTTGGATGGCCGTGTAGTGCTTTATTATCTTCCCAAATCTGCTCAACCAGCGGAATAATTGTTTTACCTAATCAATCAAAAAAGACATGAAATCGAGCTTGACACGGAATGTTTTAATTGAAATGACAATCCGAAGTGTGAGATTTCATATGGCCTTTTAAAAAAAATAATCATATGAAAAAAATAGCAATATCATTTGTATTGATGCTTTTGACTGCAGCAGTGAGCTTAGCACAAGTGGACAGAAGTTCACTGCCAGCCTCAGGTCCTGCACCGGAGATCAAAATCGGAAAAGCAGAGACTTTTACCCTCGATAATGGATTGAAAGTTTTTGTAGTAGAAAATGACAAACTGCCCCGTGTTTCATTTACGCTAGTGTTAGAGCGTGACCCTCTGATGGAGGGAGATAAGGCTGGACTCACCGGTTTTGTCGGCCAAATGATGATGGCCGGGACCGAAAACAGAACGAAGGATGAATTAGACGAACAGATCGATTTCATTGGAGCAAACTTGTCAGCAGGATCTACTTCGATCGCAGCGTCTTCTTTGAAAAAGCATCAGGATAAAGTTCTGGAATTGATGGCAGATGTATTATACAATCCGACATTTCCTGAAGCAGAATTAGAAAAACTGAAGAAACAAACTTTGACAGGACTGGCAACCAGCAAGGATGATCCCAATTCGATTTCAGGCAGACTGACTTCCGCGTTGGTCTATGGAAAAAATCACCCTTATGGAGAAGTGGAAACTGAAGCCACTATCAAAAATGTGGAATTGGCGGATATTAAAGCCTACTATGAAACCTTTTTCAAACCGAATATTGCTTACCTGGCTATCGTAGGGGATATGGATAAGACGGAAGCAGAGCAAGTGGTGAAGAAATATTTTTCCCAATGGGAAAAAGGGACTGTCCCAAGCTTCAACTACGAAGAGCCTGCGCTTGCCCCAAAGACAATGGTAGGTTTGGTAGATAGAAGTTCATCCGTACAGACTGTTATTAACATCGCTCAGCCGATAGATTTGACGCTGGGAGATGAGAATTACATTTCAAGCCGCGTATTGAATCAGATTTTTGGAGGAGGGTCTTCAAGTCGTCTCTTTATGAATTTACGGGAAGACAAAGGCTACACCTATGGTGCGTATTCTTCATTGTCGGCCGATAAGTTGATAGGTCAGTTTTCGGCGAATGCATCTGTCCGGAATGAGGTGACTGACTCAGCAGTCTATGAATTTATCTACGAGATCAATAAGTTGGTCGATCAAGGTGTGACTCAAGAAGAACTGGATAAGGCTAAGGCAAACTTGGCAGGTTCTTTTGGGCGATCACTGGAAAGCCCTTCAACTATTGCCAATTTTGCCCTGAATACCGAGCGCTATAATCTTCCAGAAGATTACTATGCCACCTACCTGCAAAAGATGAATGCCCTGACGGTAGCCGATATCAATGAAACAGCAAGAGAGTTGATTAATCCTGATAAGTTGTATATCACTGCCGTGGGCAATGCAACAGAAATCAAGGATAAGCTAGCTCAGTTTGGCGAGGTGAAAATGTTTGACAATATGGGATTTCCTGCCAAAGTAATGGAAATGGTAGATCCCGATATGTCTGCTGAAAATGTAATCGAAACCTATCTCAATGCGATTGGCGGTAGCGGAAACGCCAGAGCGATCGTAACAGCAAAGATGACTTTAGAAGCTGATGTAATGGGAAATCCACTTACTATTTCTACTGTCCACGATGCAAGGAATGATGCCTATGCCCAGAAGACTGCAATCATGGGGAATGTCATGCAGTCCACCAAAATCAAAGATGGAAGTGCGAGTATCAGTGCGCAGGGCCAAACGATGGAGCTAAGCGGAGCCCAGTTGGCTGAGGCTATGGCAAATATTTACTTATTCCCGGAAGCCTGGTATAAGGAAAAGGGTTTTTCTCTTAATTTGGACGGAATTAAAGATGTAGATGGGACGCCTGCCTTTAAAGTAATTTTTGAATCTCCGGCCGGTGCGAAGTTGATAAATTACTATTCTACCGCGACCGGATTGAAGATAAAAAATGAAAACCCTGCAGCTGGGGATACCTTCTACAGTGATTACAAAGAAAAAGGGGGCGTGCTGGTTCCGATGCTTTGGACGATTAAATCTCCGATGATTCCGATGCCTATAGAGGCAAAGGTGGTTTCTTTGGAAATCAATCCAAGCCTGACAGATGCTGATTTCTAAACCGGAAATAAACTAACCATTAAATAAAAAAGGGAGCTTGTCTCCCTTTTTTTATTGCATCCAAAGCTTCCTAAGAGGCGTGGAGGATATTATTTTCAGCTTGAGTTCGGGGAAATAATCTTTTTCCCCAATTTCCAAATCCAACTGAATTGATCTCCCATTTTGTCTTTTGGCTTCAATTGCAAGCTGGTTTGGAAGAATTTCCACGTTCAATTCATCCCCGATCATCAGACTTTGATAGACAGGACTTTCCGGATGTATTTTGACTATTTTCCCATCAGAAGTCAGAATTCCCGCTTTTGCAGCTAAGATTTCTGAGTTTTGTTCCTGAATCAATTCCAGACCGATTTCAGGAAGGAGTTCGGTGACTTTTACCAATAGATTCTTATTTCCGGAAATGAAATCTGAGTAAAATTCATCCAATTCTTCCTTGTTTGACCCTTCCTTAAGGACGAGATCCCAAAATGTGGTTAAAGAAAAGCCGCGATTCGGAACTCCAAATTTTTCCCACGCCTGCTTCATTACCCCGCACATCGAGGTGTTGTCTGCTTTTAAAAGCATCAAATCCAAGCACAGACAAATCAAAGCCCCGTGGGAATAGATGTTAACTTTTCGGTCTGGAATACCTGCTTGATAGCCATCCAGCCAAAGATCCATACTGGATTCGAGTATGTTGTAGTTTCTCCAGCCGAGATTTAGATTTTCCCGGTTGATTATTTTTTCGAGATGCTTCAAATAGGTCTCCAGCGAATAAACCTTTGATTTGAGCAGATAGAGGTCTCCCATATAAGTGGTGATGCCTTCCATGATCCAGCCAGCTTTGGTGTAGGTCTCTCTGGAAAAATCATAAGGAGAAAATTCCACCGGCCTGATCCGACATACATTCCAGGCATGGTAAAGTTCATGGGAGCTTACGCCCAGAAGCTCTTCCATGTGAATCGGCTCAGTCAGGCTTTCTGCGGTACCAAACGTTATGACAGTCCCCTTTTTATGCTCCACTCCATGGTAATGAGGATATGGGAGTAGTTGAAATATAAAATGATATTCGGATTCTGGAAATTCACCAAAATCCTCAATTTGTCTTCTTGTGAAGTTGCTGAAGTTTGAAAGGAATTGCTCTTTTGAAAAATGGATTTCCCCATTGAACCAGCAGTTAAACTTCACTTCATTTAGAGTATATTCCCAGTGAGTCAAATTTATGGAAGCCAGGAAAGAAGAGTCTGCTAATTCTTGGAAATTCGCTGCTTCGAATTCGTTGTCGCTATTGGTAGGAAGCGTGGTCGCAATCGAAAATCCAGTTGGTAAATCAAAGGTGAGGGTAAACCTGAGTTCAGGGAATCCTAAAATCTCCATGCAACAATTGACGAAATTGAGATACATCTGCGAATCGTCCACCCAGCAGGATCCAGCATCCATTTTGGCTGCATAATATTGATATGAAACAGAATAGGATTGATCTTTTTGACCTGAAAAACACCAGGTGTTTTTGGATGTTTTTTCAAAATTGACAGATTGCTGGGAAAAGTCGGTGATTTTGAAATGCCGAATATTTTGAGCGTAATCAGCTATCTGATACCTGCCTGGACGCCATGAAGGCAATTGAAGTGTGATTTCTTGATCTGCAGCACAGCTGATTTGCAGGTCGATTTGAATGAATTGTGATGCCGGATTGGTACAGCTGAAATGGTATTTTAATTTCATTGACTTTAAATTGGAGACAATTTTGAATTTGTGACTTGTATTTGAAGAAATGGTGATTATCTTTGCAGTCCTTTTTGGGGGGTAATCCAGAGGAGTATAGAATCAGAAAGCAATTAGATAAAGATATTCGATCATGAAAAGAACATTTCAACCTTCGCGCAGAAAAAGAAAAAATAAGCATGGCTTTAGAGAAAGAATGTCTTCTGCTAACGGTAGAAGAGTATTGAAATCCAGACGTGCTAAAGGAAGACACAAGTTGAGTGTTTCTTCTGAAAAGACACTGAAGAAGTAATTCTTAGCTCTGATTTTCGTATGTTCACATACGATTACAGTCTCTGCGATGAATTATCGACTTCCAAAAAGTGAGCGGCTTCATGCCGATAAGCTTATCAAGGAACTTTTTAACGAAGGTTCCTCTTTTTTTTTATACCCATTTAAAGTCCTTTTTTTTGTTAAAAAGGAAGACGGGAACGGAACTGTTCAGGTACTTTTTTCCGTTTCGAAGAAGAAAATCAAAAAGGCTTCCGAGAGAAATCTAATAAGAAGAAGAATTAAGGAAGCTTATCGATTAAATAAAAGCTTACTCATTTCTGGGCAGAAAGAAATTTCAATTGGACTGATATATGTGTCTTCCGACCTGATGGAATTTGCTGATCTGCAATCCAAAATCATTTCAATTCTTAAAAAACTCGCTGTCCTCACTGCGTCAAAAGATTCAAACTCATGAATAAAGCATTTAAAAAAGTTGGAATAATAGCACTCTTCGCTGTAGTGCTTCTTTCCGGAGTTTTAGCATTCACAGTTAAAAATGACAAGCTTTTTTCCCTGGCGAAAAACATAGACATTTTTGCCACCATGGTTCGGGAGCTAGACTCCTACTATGTGGATGAGATCGACCCGGATAAGTTGGTTGCTATTGGTATCAATGCGATGCTGGAAGAGTTAGATCCATATACCGAATATATTCCGGAGGAAGATTCTGATGATTTCCGAATGCTCACCACAGGTGAATATGGCGGTATCGGTGCTTTAATAGGGAATCGGGGCGAAGGAAATATGGTCATAATGCCCTATACTGGCTTTCCAGCTCAGGATGCCGGTTTGAAAATCGCCGACTACATCATCCAGGTGGATACTACAAAAGTAAGCGGAATGAGCACAGCTGATGTCTCCTCACTTTTGAAAGGACCTGCGAATACGGAGGTCGTTCTGAAAGTAAAAAGGAACTTGGATACGTTGGATTTCAAATTAGTCAGGAAGAAAATTGCGATCAAGAACGTACCATATTATGGTAAAATTGACGAAAAGACAGGGTACATCAAGCTAAGTGATTTCACTACTAATGCGGGAAATGAGGTGAGGAATGCTTTGGTTGATTTGAAAAGTCAGGGGATTGAGCGTCTGGTTCTGGACGTTAGAGATAATCCTGGGGGGCTATTGAATGAGGCAGTAGAAATTGTAAATATTTTTATTCCTAAAGGAAAGGAAGTTGTCAAGACTATCGGAAAACTCGAAAATGTCAATTTCACCTATAAAACTACCAAAACGCCGATTGATAAGGATATTCCTTTGGTAGTGCTCATCAATGAACGAAGTGCAAGCGCATCGGAGATTGTGGCCGGAGCATTACAGGATTACGATCGTGCGGTATTGGTAGGAAGAAAGTCTTTTGGAAAAGGGCTTGTTCAGACGACAATCCCGCTCACTTATAATGCCCAGATGAAAATTACTACTGCTAAATATTATATCCCCAGCGGACGATGTATCCAGGCAGTGGATTATTTACAGAGTCGTGAAAATGGCCAGTTGACTTCAGTGCCAGATTCTCTCCGAAAGGAATTTAAAACCAAAAATGGCAGAATCGTACTGGACGGAGCTGGTATTGAACCAGACCAAAAAGTGGAATCATTAAGTTACGCTCCGATATCTTATAGTTTGGTGGCTAGGAATCACATATTTGACTTCGCAACGGAATACTTTTATAAACATCCAAAAATTTCCAATCCTTCCAGTTTTGCGATTTCAGATAACGATTATTCCGAATTTGTGAATTGGTTGGAAGGAAAAGAGTATGACTATACCACGTATTTGGAAAAGTCGGTTGAAGATCTGAAGAAGCAAGCCGAATCGGTAGAATATTATCCTGAAATCAAAGCTCAAATTGAAGCGCTTGAAAAAAGAATCAAGCACAGCAAGGAGCAGGATTTGATTACTCACAAAAAGGAAATCAGTAAAATTCTTTCTGAGGAAATTATATCTCGATATTATTTTCAGGAAGGGATGATAGCAGCGGGATTGATTAATGATCCTGATTTACTGGTGGCAAAGGAATACTTTGCACAGCCGGAGCGTTTCAGATTAACGTTAACTTCTTCTACCAAAAGGTAACTATGTCGTTTATTCTGGCTTTAGAGACTGCCACACCAATCTGTTCTATTGCTTTACATGAGCAGGGGAAATTGGTTGATTCTCATTCAGCGGAAGTGAGTGGTGCTCATGCCGAGAGATTAATAGGGTTGATCAAGGAAATGTTGGAAAGGAACGATGTTAGTCCAGATCAGCTCTCGGCCATCGCTGTATCTGAGGGGCCAGGTTCCTATACGGGGTTGAGAATTGGAGTCTCTACAGCCAAGGGCTTGGCATTTGCTTGGGATTTGCCTCTGATTGGAATTTCTACTTTGAAGATCTTAGCTTCTGCTGCGCAAAGATATATCTCCGGTGAGGCTTTCATCGTAGCCTTGTTGGATGCAAGAAGAATGGAAGTCTTTCATCAGATTTTTGACGAAAATCTAAATTCATTGGTGGATTTAAGTTCAGAATTGATTGAACAGAATTCCTATTCTGACTTTCTCAACCAAAAGAAAACTCTCTTTGTGGGGGATGGTGCATTTAAAGTGAGCCAGGTAATCAATTCCCCAAACGCCACGTTTCCAGGTTTAAAAATAGATGCCAGCCAAATGGGGGAATTGGCGTTTGAAAAATTTAAAGCCAAAGATTTTGAGGACTTAGCTTACTTTGTTCCTAATTATTTGAAAGAATTTAAAGCACTTCATTCGAAAAAGAATCCTTTGTTACTATGAGTGAAATTGTCAATAGAGTTTCTCAGAGTTCGATTCTGTCCATTGACTTGGAAGAATTTTATCCCAAAGAAGAGCGGGTGCTTTTTGATCTGAAGCCTTTTCTTTTTCAGGATTTTGTTCTGCGGGAAAAGGAATTCAGAAGTGAATTGAAAGCATTGGATTGGAGTAAGTATACAGACAAATGGGTTGCGATTACCTGTTCAACAGATGCGATTATCCCGAATTGGGCGTATATGCTTGTCGCCACGTATCTGACCTCAACAAGTAAAGGGTACGTAATTGGGAATCTGGATGAGTTGGAAATATACATTTCCGAGGTGATGTTGAGCCAAATTGATTTGGATTCTTTTACCGATAGGCCAGTAGTTGTCAAAGGGTGTAGCAATTTTCCTGTTCCGCTTTTTGCTTACGGCCGCCTGGTTTCATTGATACAATCCCGTGCGAAAAGCATAATGTATGGTGAACCTTGCAGCACCGTTCCACTTTACAAAAAACCAAAGGCCTGATTTTGAAGTAGTAAATAAAATCTTTCAAAATACTTTACATTTTGATTGGGAAAGGCTTGTGAAATATCCGCCACTGAGCTATGTTTGCACTCCCATTTGAGGAAAGACTCAGATGAAAAAAACATTGAAATAAGAGCGCAAAATAAAAGTTTTATTTTTTTTGAATTTCGACTTTGAATCAAAAATAAAATCCCGATATTTGCACTCGCATTTGAGAAAAGCGTTTCTCACCATTCCCCGAAAGCGGGGATTAAGTTCTTTGAAATGATGTAAGGCGA
>CAZFSC010000092.1:0-14062 GCA_964521585.1 uncultured Limnohabitans sp. | reverse complement strand
GAATACAGTTTTACAGACCTGTTATTGGGTGATTTGTCTATTATCCCAATCTCTAGCTTTATGAAAACCATCCTTTTTTACTTTACACTTTTTTACTTTGCTAATGCAGCAACTTGTCTTGGACAATCTCTAGAAGAACAGCTCTTAGGAAAATGGGAACTTGTTCATGATGAGGGAATGGAAGCCTTTCTTAATTCACCATTTATTCTACAGCAGCCCAGAGAGGAGTACAATAAGACTGTAGCCGTTACAAATAGAGTATTGGAAAACTCCTACATGGATTTTTATAGTTTGGACTCGATAACCTCAACTGTAATTAATCGGAAAGACATCATTCAAGATAAATCAATTTGGAATATCAGAAAAGATCTATGACAATGAACTAATCCTAGTCTACATCAGTCAAAAGCAAAATATACAGACATTAAGAGTACCTATAAAAAAGTTGAGTCCTACTTAAATAGCATTGCTTTAAAAAATTAAGGCCAAAGAATCTGAATCTTTGGCCTTAATTCTTTACTAATCCTCTTCTACTTAAATATCAAACTTAATCCCTTGGGCCAAGGGCAATGAAGTAGAATAATTAATGGTATTCGTTTGCCTTCTCATATAGGCTTTCCAGGCATCGGACCCGGATTCTCTTCCTCCACCGGTTTCCTTTTCACCACCGAAAGCTCCTCCGATCTCCGCACCGGAGGTACCGATATTCACATTGGCTATCCCACAATCCGATCCAGAAACAGACAGGAATGCCTCTGCCTCCCGCATATTCATCGTCATGATAGCTGAAGAAAGTCCTTGAGGAACCCCATTTTGAAGAGCGATGGCTTCTTCCATCGTATCGTATTTCATCAAATAAAGAATCGGAGCAAAAGTCTCATCTTGTACTATTTCAAAATGATTTTCAGCTTCGAAAACCGCAGGCTTCACATAGCAGCCAGACTCATAGCCCTCCCCAGTCAAAACTCCTCCTTCCACTACTGCTTTAGCACCTTCAGACTTGGCTTTTTCGATGGCTGATAAATACATTTCAACTGCCTCTTTATCAATCAAGGGCCCTACATGATTCTTTTCATCCAGAGGATTTCCGATTACCAGTTTGGAGTAAGCATTTGCCAGCCGTGACTTAAAATTCTCATAGATGGAAGAGTGAATAATCAACCTCCGGGTGGATGTACAGCGCTGACCGGCTGTCCCCACAGCTCCAAAAAGCGCGCCTCTGATCGCAATTTCCATATCTGCATTTTCGGTAATGATGATTGCATTATTTCCGCCTAATTCCAACAATGATCTCCCCAAACGCTCCCCTACCGCTTTTCCTACCAATTTACCCATTCGGGTAGAACCTGTGGCCGAAACGAGCGGAACTCTTTTGTCATGAGAGAGCAATTCACCTATTTTATAATCGCCATTGATCAGACAGGAAATCCCTTCAGGCATTTCATACTTCGCAAAAACTTCAGCCGCTATCAATTGACAGGCAATCCCGGAAATCGGAGCTTTCTCAGATGGCTTCCACACACATACATCTCCACAAACCCAGGCCAAGGCTGCATTCCAAGACCAAACG
This sequence comes from uncultured Limnohabitans sp., assembly GCA_964521585.1. Taxonomy (GTDB): domain Bacteria; phylum Bacteroidota; class Bacteroidia; order Cytophagales; family Cyclobacteriaceae; genus Algoriphagus. Next base: position 12,492 of record CAZFSC010000092.1, on the reverse strand, counting down.
GCTACCGGGAAATTGAAGGCAGAAATAATCCCCACCACTCCCAGTGCATGCCACTGCTCATACATTCGATGACCTGGACGTTCAGAATGCATGGTCAGACCGTAAAGCTGCCGCGATAGTCCAACTGCAAAATCGCAGATATCAATCATTTCCTGCACTTCTCCCAAGCCTTCCTGAAGTGACTTACCCATTTCGTAGGATACCAATTTGCCAAGGTCAGCCTTTTTTTCCCGGAGCGCATTTCCAATCTCACGCACGATTTCACCGCGCTTCGGCGCAGGGACATGCCTCCAAGTCTCGAAAGCCTTTTGTGCTTCTTTTATTACTTTTTCATAAGTTTCCTTGCTGGCACTTTGAACTTTACCGATCTCTGATCCATCGGCCGGCGATACAGAGGAAAAATAATCTCCTTTTGAATCTAGCCATTTAAGACCTGTAGAACTCCCCAGATTCTCTTCTTTTATACCCAGATTCTTAAGTGATTCTTTAATACCAAATTGATCTTTCATATGATTATAATTTGTTTGCCACCTGTCATTCAGAATCTCCCATGAATAACAATCAACCCAGTGTGATAGTCTTGTTATGCCCAATTTCTTGTTTGGACGAAATTCCTGAAAACTGTGGAATCTTTTTTTTGGATTCACTGCCAAAGAAAGCCTCCGATGAAGGAGATAAATTTCCTCTTCTTTGGGATTTTGCTATTTGGACAAAGCTAAAAAATTACTTGGAAGCCGCTCGCTTAAACTTAGTTCTTTTTTGAAAGGCGAAGTGGATTTACTTTGTTAAAACCTCTTTCAAGCTTAGGCCCGGCAGCCAATTTATATATTATATTAAATCGGATATTACCGGTATTCACCGCTTGATCATAAAGACCTGATTCGATCAAATTCAGGTTTTTATAAACTGCATTAGCATTTATAGAAAATCTTCTGTCATTATATCCAAAGAAAGTTCGGGCGAAATAAGTAGGTACCAAACCCCATTTTCTGGATACTGTGCTATTTTCCCATTCATTATACCCCACACTCAAATTGAGTGAACCAACTACTGTCACAAAAAATCCCTTCCCAAATACCAGCGTCGCAGCTGCACCAGCATTGGGACCAAACTGAAAATATCTGGATTGGGCAAAGTTAAGGAGATCAAGATTTTCAACTGTAGGAAGCAAAAGCGAGTCGCCTTTCACGCTTCCTCCATATAATTCAAAACCTAGGAAGGGAGAATAAGCCGATTTTTTCTGAATCGCCGCCTGATTCATAGATGCTGCCAGCGATATCTGCTCTCCATTAAAGAGGTAATTAAAATTAAAACCCAGGGAGTTCAATTTCATATCCTCACGCAGGTAATCCGTCCTCTGATTGATTAGAAACTGATCGCTGACTGAATATCCTCGGTAGAATTGTCCAAAAAGATCAATAATCATACGAGGAAGATAGATATGGCTCTGAAGATCCAAATAGGCTGGCCAATCCTTCCTACGACCAGGATTCAAAAATTCCACAGGAAACGCCAAATTGAGTGAGACATTCTGATAAGTAAATCCTAGCCCAAGATTCAACCCAGAATTCGGTCTATAGACATACTTTCGATCTTGATCTGCTATGTTGATGTTGAAATTTGTGAATTTATTAGATAGATATAATCTGAGATTAACCAGCTCGGGATGTGGCTCCACATAATTGGAGTCAAAAACCGTCTTTCCTGATTGACTTCGGGCAGTAAAGGGTAAAAGAAGAAAAAGAATTAAAATGAGGTTTTTATTGACAGGCATCTAGGTTTATTTGGCTTTCCAATGGTGTGTTCCTTGCCCAAGGTAATCATCAATAAAAAAATCCGGATCGCGATCCGGATTTTTTTAAAGAAATAGAGTTCGAAAAGTGACTAATTCAAACTAGTGTAAAAAATCACAATTGCGCAAAAGTTGTTTAATCACCGATTGGAAGTTAGAAATTTATAGATTGTAAAAAAAATAATTACCTGATTTTTTGTTCTTTACAAAAACTGATTTTTGTCATATAGATTCTACATAACCCCTTAGTTGCTTCATACCTACTTTTATTGAGCGTTGGATTCGCCCAACCCAACGCTTAAAACAAAGACTTGACTTCGGATAAAATTAAAATTTGGGTAGTTGAGTATAATTCTTCATTTCCTACCCTTTTTGGCAATTTTGAATGCGATCAATCCAGAAAAGAGAAATTGATTTAAGGATGAATTCGAAATCCATACTAAAAAAATTAAAAAATTCCGACCTTTCCAGATCTTAGCTAGGGCTATGAAAAACAGCATCGAATCTAATATTATTTCAATGTCGCAATCTTTAGTATCAGTTGTCATTCCGGTTTACAATGGTGAAAAGTATTTGGAAGAAACCATTCAATCATGCTTGGCATCAATTCACAGACCACTGGAAATCATTATTGTCAATGATGGATCTACTGATAATTCGCTTGAAATAGCGACTAAATACGCTGGAAAATACGCTCATATTCAAGTCATTTCTCAACCCAACGCCGGCGTATCAGCAGCATTAAACACGGGCTGCAAAACTGCGAATGGACTTTACCTCTTTCCTTTAGGAGCAGATGACCTAATTTCGGAAAATTACCTCTCTGAAGCTGCCAAAGTATTGGATAGACAGCCTGAGGTAAAAGTAGTCTATTGCGAAGCAGAGAAATTCGGGGAATTCGGAAGAAAAAAATGGAAACTAAAACCCTTCAGCAGAAATTTATTGGCCAGGGATAACATGATTTTTGCCTGCTCGCTATTTAGAAAATCAGACTGGGAAGCTGTGGATGGCTTCTCAGAAGACATGAAAATGGGCCGGGAAGATTGGGAATTCTGGATCAAACTGCTTAAAAAGGGAGGAGAAGTCGTCAAACTTCCATTTACTGGATTTTTTTACAGAATCCACTCTGGCAGCAAAAGGAAGAAAACAGGTACTAATCAAAAAAAACGGGAACGAATCGACTACCTTAATGCCAAACACGCCGACTTTTTTGAGCGGGAACTTAATGGACCTCTTCGATTCCAAAGGACTTGGTCCAAACCCTACAATACGCTCTTGAAGCTTTTGGGAAAACTCTGATTAAATCTTATCCAAGCCTTTCCAGATTTTCAAAAAATAATATTTCAAAGGATTAGTATACTTCAACTGCTTCCAAGGCCGACTTGCATGGGGTCTATGCCACACCGAAGCATCCATAAGCACATAGTTTTCAAAACCCAATTCGATGGATTTTCTCGATATAAAGGTGTCATACCAATCCTTGGCTCCATCCAAACCCTTGAAATCAAACTTTTTTAAAAATGCCTCTGAAAATAAGGTACAGCAAAAACTTAGGCTTCTTTGGGTTTTGATAATTGGCTCCTTTACGCCTTTAAATTTTAGATATGGAAAATTCACACTTCCATTTTCATCCACGGTAACAGATCCCACCAAACCTATCTTCTGGTTTTCCCGGGAAAACCTAAGCAATTCCTCTAAAGTATCCGGCTTAATAACTACGTCTGATTCGATGACTACTACCGGTAGACCTGCTTCAAGGGCCATTCTCTGAGCCGTTTGCAGCACCAGCTTGTAATTCGGAGAGGGCTGATCTGTCAAGTCTTCCAAGTGTATCAATTCATATCCGAACTCTGCCTGATTGATTTCAAGTTTCGCTTTGGTCTCCTGATTACTGAAGTCATTAAAAATCACATGTCGATGGGACAGGGTCGAGTTTGCAACTGCCTTTGCAGTATCCAAAGTGGTTTCTATTGAGTTTTTGACCGGGGTGATTACGAGAACTTCTGGCATTGGAATATTTTCATCAAAAATAGCGCATTCCTCCCAAGGCAAAAAATAACCCCGACGAATCGTCGGGGCTGAATTATATTATGCTAATTCTCCAAGTGCTTTTTTAATCCGTTTCAAAGCCTCTTTCAACTCCTCTTCTGAGGCGGCATAGGATATTCTCACACAATTGGGTGCTCCGAATGCTGCACCGGTTACAAGTGACACATTGGCAACATCCAATAAATAGAGACATAGATCATCAGCATTTTTAACCTCATGGCCATTCCCGCTTTTACCAAAGAACGCTGTCACATCCGGGAAGAAGTAGAATGCACCTTCAGGCACATGGGTTTTGATACCTGGTATTTCTTGTAGTAGTTCCAGAACCAAAGCTCTTCTTCTAAAATAGGCATCAGCCATTTCTTTAGAAGGACCCTGATCACCTGATATAGCTGCCAATGCTGCACGCTGTGCTATTCCAGTATTTCCGGAAGTAAATTGCCCTTGCATTTTCTCAACCGCTTTGGAAATATATAAAGGAGCACAAAGGTAGCCCACTCGCCAGCCTGTCATGGCATAGCCTTTAGAAAAGCCATTGACAGTAATCGTACGATCAAACATGCCCGGAAAGGAGGCGATACTATGGTTTTTACCTACAAAATTGATCAACTCATAGATCTCATCAGCGATCACTAGGATATTATCGTGTTTTTGGATTACCTCAGCGATTGCCTGTAATTCTTCCTTATTGAATACCGAGCCTGTCGGATTGCAGGGAGAAGAGTAAATCACCGCTTTTGTCTTGGAAGTAATGGCTTCTTCCAATTGAGCAGCGGAGGCCTTAAAATTATTTTCCAGTTTTCCTTCGATTAAAACCGGGACGCCTCCCGCCAATTTGATAATCTCTGCATAACTCACCCAATACGGCGAAAAAATGACTACCTCATCACCTTCATTGATCAAACACATGAAAATGTTTGCGATAGAATGCTTTGCTCCAGTCGAGACAACAATATTTTCAGCCTTTGCCTCAAGAATCTGATTTTCATCGCGGAGTTTCTTGGCAATCGCTTCCCGAAGATCTTGATATCCTGCAACCGGCGGATAGGTGAAATACTTCCCCTCATCAATCGAGGCTTTTGCAGCTTCCTGAATATGTTTTGGAGTTTTGAAGTCAGGCTCGCCAAGACTCAAACTGATGATGTCAATTCCCTGGGATTTCAATTCTCTGGCTTTCTTCGCCATTGCAAGAGTCGCGGACTCCTCCATATTGATTATCCGTTCCGATAAAATAGAATTCATTTTTTGATAAGGTTTTTTACAGATTTCTCAAAAATAGAGAGAAGATTATAAAATCTAAACAATCAAGACCTTTTGATTTCGAAATGTTATTTTTGAATAAAATACCAAGAAGCTTATTTCGTTTCAAACATTGATGAGTAGATTTTATATTCTGATTCTATTCTTCATCCTGCTTTGCCAAACTGCCAAGGCTCAGGATGAGGAAATAAAACCGAAGGTAGACCCTGATTCTTCAGGGGTAGTCAATACCAGTTTGCTCCCCACTTCGATGCCACTGCTGCTTTTCGATGATTCAAAAGAAAAAGAAGAAAAGAAAGCGAAAAAGAAAAAAGCGAAAAAGAACATCTGGTTCGGAGTAAAGACCAGAAAAGGCCTTACCCGTAGAGATATTCGTGACACGGAAATTTTCGAGTTTTTCAATTACACGGATGCCGAAAGAAATCCAGATCCCTATATCCGGGATGTATATTGGTTTGACCCTTCTGAAAAGGCGATCAAAAAAGAAGGCTTCACGAAGGGCAAAGGATATTTATTGCATGGACCCTATGAACGTGTGATCAATGAAGAAGTAGTGGAAAGCGGTATGTTTTATTACGGCACCAAGCATAAAACCTGGATGTTATTCGACTCGAAAAATGTACTTCAGGACAAAAATCATTTTTCCGAAGGATGGCCTGAGGAGTCTCGGGTCAAATATCACAATCGCTCTTCCAATGTGATTCAGGAGATTATTCCTGTCCAATATGGTCTTGAGGAAGGGAATTACTATTATTTCTACGAAGATGCTCAGGTGGCAGTGACAGGGGAATACGAATTTGGTGAGAAAGTAGGCTTGTGGACCGAATATTGGGACAACAATAACACCAAGGCAGTCCGAAAGCGTGAAATTCAATATCAGGAAGAGGCTTACACAAAAAATTTCCGGCCCTACATTCGTGCCGAATGGGATAAGGAGGGAAACCTCATCTATCGCAAAGACAATTAACTTTTGTCAGATAGAATCCGATCTAAGCGAAGAAACCTCTATTACGTAGCCAATCTGAAATCCGGGTTTCCCATAAAGAACCCGAATAAGCAGCTTTTGACATCTGCAGAAAATATTAATCCGCTGATTTTAATAAAAGGCATCTTCAAATGCGCGGAAATTAATCTTTCCCGCCCGATCCTTGTAAACTCCCACGATATCAAACCGGATGTCGTGATGCCAGTCAATCTGATGGATATACTGGTCGGCAGCCTTAACTAAGAGCTTTCGCTTGGTAGCATCTACGAACTCTTCAGAATACCCAAATCCAGTCCCTGATCTAAACTTCACTTCCACAAAAATCAGCACACCCTTGTATTTCATGATCAGATCAATCTCTGCATGACCGCTTCGGTAGTTGGATTCCAGATGTTCATAGCCTTTGCTTTTAAGCCATTCGCAGGCCTGCTGCTCTGCAAGCTTTCCTGATTCATTATGTTCAGCCATCTTGGATAATTGATTAATTTTGAAAGAACGCAAAAAACAATTTCGTTAAATAACAGAGTCCCAACTCCGAAGAAACGCGATGAATGAAATTATTAATAAAAAAACAATTTTCCGAGACCTCGGATTAATGGATTATCAGCAGGCATGGGACTATCAGGAAAAGCTTTTTGCAGATACCGTTGCCCTTAAAATAGAGAATAGAAAAAACGATACCGACTCCCATCGGGAGACCTCAAATTACCTGCTTTTCGTGGAGCATCCCCACGTTTATACCTTGGGAAAAAGCGGCAAGCCAGAAAACTTACTTCTGAACGAAGCAGGCCTAAAAAAGCACGAAGCTCAATTCTACAAGATTAACCGGGGAGGAGATATCACCTATCATGGCCCGGGTCAACTGGTAGGATATCCGATTTTGGACCTCGATAATTTTTTCACAGATATACATAAATACCTCCGGTTTCTTGAAGAAGCAATCATCCTTACTTTGGCAGAATATGGCATTCATGCAGGACGGATCGAAGGACTGACCGGCGTATGGCTCGATCATCTTGAACAAAAAAAACCGAGAAAAATCTGTGCTATGGGTGTCAAATCAAGCAGATGGGTCACTATGCATGGATTTGCCTTCAATGTAAATTCTGATTTGGAGTATTTTTCACACATCATTCCCTGCGGAATAGATGACAAAGCAGTAACCTCCCTCGAGGCAGAGCTCGGAAGGAAAATTCCTATGGAAGAAGTCAAAACCAAAGTAAAAAATCACCTCAAAGAATTGTTTGAGATGGAAATCATATGATTTATTTGGACTCGAGTGACAAATAAATTGACGAATCACAAATGGGAAAAGTAGACCAAACGGTCATTATGAAAAAATCTAAACACAAATGAAAAAAGACATTGACTTTCAAAAAGTCACCGGGGTCAAACTTGCGATTGCAAAAGAAGAAACTATTTCCGGAACGGAATGGGCCGTTTATCTGATCAATCTAAATCTTATCGAACTCCGCACTGTAATGATCACTTCCAAAGGCTATGGAAAACTCGATGGAGTGCAAAAAAACACCTCTATACTGCGCCACATGATTGATGAACTAGGTCCCCAGGAAGTGGCGAAAATTGAACCAATTGATCCTGTGCTTTTCAACTTGACTAATGAATTTTGGGTAAGCTATTATATACTGGATCAAATTTTTGATAAAAAGTTTATCTTTACTTCAGACAGTTTTGATCCAGGACTAATCGAGATAATACCTGAAATCGGACTAGAAGGCGTGGTACTTTCTTAATTCAACTATGGTGACTTTTTTTGATCAGCTTGGAGACGTTCTTTTTTTAGATATTGAGACTGCTTCAGTCTTTGAAAAATTTGAGGAACTCCCTGAGCGTCTGCAGGAAGAGTGGGCAAAGAAAGAAAAATTGATTCAACCAGACAGAATGGATCGGATCAAAGGTGAACTATTCTTTGAGCGGGCGGGAATTCATGCTGAGTTTGGGAAGGTAATCTGCATCGGTGTAGGTTATTTTCAGCAAAAGAAGAAAGAAACAAAACTTATCCTACGATCCAAAGCCATCGCGAACGAGTCGGAAAAGGAACTTCTTTTGGAGTTCAAGGCTTTATTAGAGAAGAAAAAATGGGTATTGTGTGCGCACAACGGCAAGGAATTTGATTTCCCTTATTTATGTCGTAGAATGCTTATTCACGGGATTCCGCTACCTGAGCCCTTACAGATGGCTGGCAAAAAACCTTGGGAATTGCGTCATCTCGATACCATGGAACTCTGGAAGTTTGGGGATTACAAGCATTATACGCGGCTTGAACTTTTGGCCGCAGTTTTCAATGTTCCCAGTTCCAAAGACGACCTCGATGGAAGTCAGGTAAATTCTGTTTTTTACCTGGAAAAAGACATTGAGAAAATAATAAAATACTGCCTCAGGGATGTGGAAGTCACTGCAAGAATCTATCTGGCAATGAATCCCCAAGAAGAAGAATATCAAGTCGAGGTACTTCAACTTACTGAATGATAAGAAACTATCACAGGAAATGTCTACCGCCCAATTAAATTTTTACATTAAATAAAACCCAAAACATGGGAAGAAATTCAAACAAAAAATCATCAAAAAAACAATCAGCCCAAAAGTCTGATTCTGAAAATCTAGCAAGAAGAATTCTTCAATTTTTAGACGCGAACTACGGTTCAGAATTCAATTCGAAACAAATCATAAAGCGACTGGATATCCGAAATGCTGCTGCCAAAGATGCAGTTGATCCGATATTAGGGGCGTTGGTAGAGGCAGGATCCATATCTAAAACTGCCCGAAATTATTATTCCTCAAATCAGGATCCAGAGTTTATCCTGGGTACAGTTGATTATGTCAATCCACGATTTGCATTCATTATCAGAGAAAATGACCCCCACGATCTGGGAGATATTATGGTCAAGGAATCTGATATGAAACAAGCACTCGATGGAGATAAAGTCCGGGTAATGGTCTATCCCGTGAAAGGAAAAAGCGGTAGAACAGAAGGAAAAGTCTTGGAAGTCGTGGAACGTAACCGGGATGAATTCGTCGGCAGAGTGGAAATTTCTCCTCGATTCGCTTTTGTAGTACCTGATTTTAAAAAAATGCACAAAGATATCTTCGTGCACAAGGGAGATCTCAAAGGCGCAGAGCATAATGAAAAGGTTGTGGTCAAGTTGACCGAATGGAGGGAAGACGATAAAAATCCAACTGGGGAGGTCATCCGGGTATTGGGGAAAGCAGGCTTGCACGAAGTGGAGATCCATTCCATCATGGCAGAATTCGGACTTCCCTTTGAATATCCGGAAGATGCCAATCAGGAAGCAAACGCTATCTCGGATAAAATCACCGCAAAAGATGTCAAAGCACGCAAAGATTTCAGGGATGTAACAACTTTCACAATTGATCCGGTGGATGCCAAGGATTTTGACGATGCGATCTCTTACCGGGAACTTGAAAACGGAAACTTGGAAATCGGGGTGCATATCGCTGATGTGACCCATTATGTGAAGGCAAATACCGCCTTAGAAAAAGAGGCTTACGATCGTGCGACATCGGTTTACCTGGTTGACCGGACCATCCCGATGCTGCCGGAGCGATTGAGTAATGGTCTCTGTTCATTGAGACCTCATGAAGACAAATTGACTTTCGCCTGTGTCTTTGAAATGGATAGGCAGGCCAATATCAAAAATCATTGGATCGGTCGGACAATCATCCACTCAGATAGGCGCTTTGCTTACGAAGAAGCCCAGGAAAACATTGACAATCAATCCGGAGATTTCTTTCAAGAACTTACGCTTTTGAATGATTTGGCAAAAAAAGTCCGTCAAAAACGATTCAACAATGGCGCCGTGAATTTTGAAACAGTCGAAGTTAAATTTAAACTCGCTGATGACGGCAAACCGTTAGGTCTCTTTATCAAAGAACGAAAAGACATCCACAAACTCATCGAAGAGTTTATGCTCTTGGCCAATAAGTATGTGGCAGAATTTGTGTTCAACAAAGGAAAAGGAAAAAACACCTTTGTTTACAGAGTCCATGACTCTCCGGATATGGACAGGCTGGAAACATTTTCAAACTTTGCGAAGCGATTTGGTCATGAAGTAAAAATTGACTCCGAAAACAAAATCTCGAATGCCCTTAACAAATTAATGGAGGAAATTCAGGGAAAACCGGAGCAAAATGTACTCGAGCAACTGGCTATTCGGAGTATGGCAAAAGCTAAATATACCACGGAGCCCAAAGGTCACTTTGGTTTAGCATTTTCGCATTACAGCCATTTCACCTCTCCTATCCGAAGATATCCGGATATGATGGTTCACCGACTGTTGGAGCATTACCTGGAAGGAGGAAAATCACCTGATCCGGAACCTTGGGAGCAAAAATGTGTGCATTCATCCGAGCGGGAAAAACGTGCAGCTGATGCAGAACGAGCATCCATCAAATACAAACAGGTGGAGTACATGTCCTTGGCTGAAGACAAAAATTATGAAGGCATCGTCAGTGGAGTAACAGAGTGGGGAGTATTTGTAGAAATCACCGAAACCAAGTGTGAAGGAATGATTCGTGTCCAGGACATGGACGATGATTATTACGAATTTGACGAGAGAAACATGCGACTTGTCGGATCAAAAAATAAAAAAATGATCACTTTGGGAGACAAAGTGTTGGTCAGAGTAGTTAACACTGATATCGATCGAAGAACTATAGATTTGGAATTTGCATCTAATGACGAAAAGAAGTCACGCAATCGCGCTGCTAAGTAAGCTTGAAACATTCATCCAAGAACTTCCCGCCCATCTTGGAACGGACAGACAACCGCAAGAATTATACGAACCTATTACCTACCTATTGAGCCTAGAGGGCAAAAGAATCCGTCCTCTACTCAGTCTGTTGGCTTATGGCCTGTATAAAAATGACCCTGAAAAGATCATCAGCCAGTCTGTTGCTATAGAAGTATTTCACAATTTCACCCTGATGCATGACGACATCATGGACGATGCCCCTCTACGCAGAGGACAGGCTACGGTGCATGAAAAATGGAATCCAAATATCGCCATCCTTTCCGGTGATGTGATGTTGGTCAAAGCTTATGATTTGCTCTTAGGTACAGAGCCCCACTTACTCCGTGAAATCATTCAACTGTTCAATAAAACAGCGACCGAGGTCTGTGAGGGGCAACAGTTTGATATGAATTTTGAATCCCTGGAGCATGTGGCTGAAGCAGATTACATCAACATGATCCGGCTGAAGACGGCTGTGCTTTTGGGATTATCTCTTCAAATGGGGGCCATACTTGCGGGAGCCACTAAATCAGACGCTCAAAAACTCTACGATTTCGGAATGAATATCGGCATTGGATTTCAGCTGAAAGATGATCTCTTGGATGTGTTTGCCGACCAGGCAAAATTTGGAAAACAGGTTGGCGGGGACATCATCTCAAATAAAAAAACATTTTTACTGATTAAAGCCTTGGAATTAGCTGAGGGCGAAACTGCTGAATCCTTGAATTATTGGTTGAAAAAAGAGGATTTTGACAAAGAAGAAAAGGTAAAAGCAGTCAAGGAGATATACAATTTACTTGGTATCAAGTCCCTTACAGAAGAAAAAATGCAAGCTTATTTTAAAGCGGGGTTCGAGCAATACGAGCAGATCCATTTCAAAAATGAATCCTATTTCCTTGAATTAAAGCAAATCACCCAAGACCTCATCCATCGCGAAAAATAATCCATGACATTATCCATCACTGTTATTCTGATAATCCTTACTGCAGGAATCAGTATATATGGTTTCAATAAACCTGATTTTCTTTACCGTTGGATGTTTATCCCCTACCAAATCAAAAATTACGGGCAATGGGATCGGTTCGTAACCTCGGGATTTATCCATAAAGATTACATGCATTTGCTCTTCAACATGTTTACTTTTTACTTCTTTGGCGGAGTAGTAGAGCAATTATTGGCGTATCGATTCGGGCAGATTTTAGGAGGTGTACTATTTGTAGCTTTCTACCTAGCCGGGATTGTGATTTCAGACATTCCTACTTATTTGAAAAATCAGGACAACAGACACTATCGGGCCCTGGGTGCCTCCGGTGGTACTGCAGCGACTGTTTTTGCAAGCATTATTATTATGCCTCTTTCTGATATTTGCCTCTTTGGGATAGTCTGTCTTCCCGGCTTCATTTTGGGAGGACTGTTTCTAATCTATTCCTATCTGAAAGGTAAAAACCAAGACGATGCGATTAATCACGATGCTCATTTGTACGGAGCCATTTTTGGAATTGTCTTCATTTTCGTCCTATTCCCTTACAGTGTTCTGGACTTTTTTGACCAAATAAAAAATTGGAGTCTATTTTAAAACATTATTTATCTAAAACACCTAAAAAGCAGATCTGCATCCTCACCAAAATAGAATA
>CAZFSC010000091.1:0-14141 GCA_964521585.1 uncultured Limnohabitans sp. | reverse complement strand
ACCAATCTTATAACAAAAAACCCAATCTATCATGAGTCAAAAAATTTACACTTACCTCCGGGTGGCTGTCTTCATGATCTTAAGTACCTCTAGCGTATTTGCACAGAGCGTACAAGTCCGTGGAGTAATCACCGATGAGACGGGATCTCCACTCCCCGGTGCCACCATCATTGTGAAAGGATCCACTACTGGCACCACTTCTGACATCGACGGTCAGTACTCGATCAGTGCTCCTACCAACGGGGTGCTCGTCTTCTCTTTTATTGGGTATACTCTGATCGAGCGAGAAGTGGGCAACCAAGCCGAAATCAACATTCGTCTGGAGCCTAATCTGGCAGATCTGGAAGAAGTAATTGTAGTTGGCTATGGTACTGCTAAAAAGAGTCAGCTTACAGGAGCAATCTCTTCTGTCTCCAATAAAGAGATCCAAGAACTGCCTATCACAGATGCTAGGCAAGCACTTCAGGGAAGGGCAGCGGGTGTGGATGTGACGCAGGCAGGTTCAAAGCCTGGCTCTTCCCCTCAAGTGAGAATTCGGGGAAGGCGATCTTTCAATGCCTCAAATGAACCGCTCTATGTAATAGATGGAATTCCTACCGTCGGAGGTCTGGATGATATCAACCCTCAAGATATCATCTCCATGGAAGTACTTAAAGATGCCTCCGCCACTGCAATCTATGGTTCCAGAGGATCTAATGGGGTGGTATTGATCACTACCAAGAGAGGCAACGTAGGCAAAACGGTTGTTTCTTTTGATTCCTACTATGGCATCAATGAAGAGTTGGGTAGAATTGATGTTTTCAACGGTCCTGAATTCGCTGAATATAAAAGAGAATCAAGGAGAGCAACAGGTCGCTATCCCGAAGGCCCAGCTACTCCAGAAGCTGATGCTAAAATCTTTGAACCTGTGGAATTAGAAGGGATCGCATTGGGTAGAAGCACTGATTATCCTGCTGGATTAGTCAGACAAGGCAATATCCAAAGCCATCAGATTGGGATCAGTGGAGGAAGTGACAAGACCACTTTTTTCGTTTCTGGTAACTACTTCAAAGATGTAGGCATCATTTACAATCAGGACTTCACCAGATATACCTTTCGGGTCAATCTAGATCACCAGATTAGCGATAAAATCAGAATTGGTACTTCAACTTTATTTAGCAGAAGTATAAGAAATGGTGAAAACTTTAATCCAATGGGAGGAGCTCTTGCAGAAAACCCTCTTGGCAAACCCTATGATGATGAGGGAAATCTAATTTTTCTTCCCACCACCGATGGCTTGAGGACCAATCCCTTTGCGGAGATAGTTCCGGGTGCTCAATTAGATGAAACCAAAAGAAACCGTGCCTTTACCAGTATATATGCAAACTGGGAAATCACCAAAGGTCTTACTTACAGATTAGTCTTCGGACCTGATCTGAATATCAGACGTTCGGGACGATTTACAGGATCTCAAACCAACGCCCGAAGAGGTGGACCGGCAACCGGTAGCGTAGACGATAGATTCCAATTTAATTACACGTTGGAAAATATCCTGACTTACAATAAGATGATCGGAACTGACCATAGCATTAATCTGACGGCACTGCAATCATTTCAGCAGGATCGTTTTGAGCAATCCACGATCAGTGTACAAGGAATCCCTGCAGCATCCCAACTTTATCATCGATTGGGAGATGCCTCCTTAATCACAGGAGCCAACACCAACCTGGTTGAATGGTCACTCCTCTCCTATATGGGCAGAGTTAATTACGCTTACAAAGGAAAGTATTTATTGACCGGAACTATCCGGGCGGATGGCAGCTCGAGATTTGGTGAAAACAACAAATTTGGATATTTCCCCTCTGTAGCTTTGGGATGGAATATAAACCAGGAAGAATTCCTGAAAACCTCCAACCTGGTTGATCTTTTGAAATTACGAGTAAGTTATGGCTCTATTGGTAACCAAGCGATCAACCCGTATCAGACTCAGGCACTTCTTGGAAGAACTACCTATGCCTGGGATAATACAGCTGCCTTCGGATACCGCCCAAATTCCATTGGAAATCCAGACCTGAGATGGGAGACCTCCACTACATTCAATACAGGAGTTGATTTCTCCTTCTTCAAAGGGCGAGTTATGGGTACTATAGAGTATTATGTTACCAATACTTCTGATTTATTAGCGCCGCAACCGCTTCCTAATTCGACAGGATTCGGTGGCTTTACTACCAATATCGGAGAGACGCAGAACAGAGGGATTGAACTTTCTCTCTCTACGCTAAATATTGAAAAGGGCGGATTTACATGGACTACAGACCTTATTTTCACCAGAAACAGAGAAGAAATCATCTCACTTCCCAATGGGGATGATATCGCTGCTGGAAGATTTATTGGAAAGCCTTTGACCATTTTCTATGATTTAAAGAAAATCGGTATCTGGCAGACTTCAGAAAAAGACATCGCGGCCGGCTTTGGAGATAAGCCGGGAGAAATAAAGATTGAAGATCTAAATGGAGACGGAAGGATCAATTCCCTGGATCGGCAGTTTTTGGGCTCCGCTGTGCCGGATTTTTCTGTCGGTGTAACCAACAGGTTTGCGTACAAAGGATTTGATATGTCCTTTTTCATCTTTGCAAGACAGGGGTCTATGATCAGATCAGTTTTCCATACATCCAACAACAATCTTTTCGGCCGATACAATAACCTGGATGTAGATTATTGGACACCAAACAACCCCACCAATGCCTATCCTAGACCGAATGAAAATCAGGAATTCCCCAAATACAACAGTTCTCTGTCGCTTTTCGATGGCTCATTCATAAAAGTCAGAAACATCAACTTTGGCTACACCTTCACAGATGTAATCCTGAAAAAAATCGGATTCACCAGCTTGAGATTGTACAGCAGCATCCAAAATCCATTTATTTTCTCCAACTACCGTTCGGAACACAAAGGAGTTGACCCTGAGACATTCATTGATGGAGAGCAGGGTGTAGAAGCAGGCGCGATAACCGCCAACGTAACACCACCTGTGGTTCAATACACATTTGGAATCAACATTAAGTTTTAATTCTAATTCTCAGAACAATGATAAAAATATCAAATATCCATCAACTGAATACCTGGATCAAGTCAGGAGCATTAGCATTATGTCTTTCGCTTCCATTCTCCTGTCAGGATGCTTTACAGGAAGATGTGGTCTCACAGATTGGTAATAATTACCTCAATACCGCCTCAGGATTAAATGACGGTGTAAATGCCGCATATTCCTCATTGAGGTCTTGGTATGGAACAGAACGCGGTCATAATCTCACCGAATTCGGGACAGACATTTATACCAATGGTGCTGACGGTTCATGGAAATTCATGAACACCTATACCAACCAATTCGATTCTCAGAATGGTCATGTCCGGGAACTTTGGGATGAATTGTACCGAGGAATTAATACCTGTAATGCAGTGATTGATCGCTCTGTCAATGTGACTGGTATAAGTGAAACAGTAAAAAAACTTCGTGTAGCCGAGGTGAAGTTTATCCGTGCGCATCATTATTTTCTGATGGTACAGCTATTTGGCCCTGTAGATTTACAACTTTCGGAAAATATAGTTCCCAATAAAAAAGTGACTCGAGCACCTGTATCAGAAATATATGCAGCAATCATCTCTGATTTGGAAACTGCTATTCCCGATTTGGAACCGATTAAGGCTTCAACCCAATACGGAAGAGTTACCCGACCTGCAGCCCAAAATCTGCTTGGAAAAGTTTATTTAACCAAAGCCACCTCAGAAGCCAAAGCGAATGATGATTATGCTAAAGCCGAAACCTTGTTTAAAAGTGTGATCAATGATTACGGGTTTACGCTCTTACCTGATTTTGCTCAGGTTCATCAGTTTGGAAATGAGCGAAATGACGAGGTAATCTTCGCGATTCAATATACAAGAGATCCCTTGACCAATGGAGGCGGAAATAACTCCCATGTGTTTTTCCTAATGGAATATGATGTACAAGCTGGTATGAGAAGAGATACCCAAAACGGACGTCCTTTCAAACGCTATCGGATGACTCCATATGCAATCAATACTGTCTTTGCGGATCGGGTCAATGACAGCAGATACAAAGCCTCTTTCATCGATGTCTATTATTCCAACAGACCTGGAACTTTCAATACCTCTTTTGACCTTTCGAAACCTACTGTGACATTTGCTCAGGGTGATACTGCCATATATATCCCGGGATTCGAAATGCCTTTAGCCGAAAGAGCAAAGAAAAAATATCAGGTTTTGGTACCCAGCAGATACGATGAAAGGTTATTTCCCGGTCTGAAAAA
The DNA here is from genome assembly GCA_964521585.1 of uncultured Limnohabitans sp. Taxonomy (GTDB): domain Bacteria; phylum Bacteroidota; class Bacteroidia; order Cytophagales; family Cyclobacteriaceae; genus Algoriphagus. The sequence continues at coordinate 9,834 of CAZFSC010000091.1, read as the reverse complement.
GCACTTGGATCCAGGTAGGGCTGATTTGACTCAATTTGAAGGTGGTCGGGATTTTATCGCCATGAGATTGGCCGAAACCTATCTTTCACTAGCCGAGGCTCAATTCCGTCAGGGAAAAATTAACGAAGCTACTACAAGCATCAATGCAGTCAGAAGAAGAGCAGCATTCCCAGGTAAAAGTGCTGCTATGGAAATCACACCTGCTCAAATGACTTTTGACTTTTTAATCGAAGAAAGGGCAAGAGAATTGATCGGAGAGCAGTTTAGATGGCTGGATCTGAAGCGTTGGGGAGTTTTGGTGGAGCGGGTAAAACTTCACAATGCCCAAGCAGCTCCAAACATCAAAAACTTCCATGTTTTGAGACCTATTCCTCAAAATCAGATTGACCGTGCAGAGGGAGGACCAGCAGGTTTCCCACAAAACGAAGGGTATTAATCCTAAAACATAACCGTATTACTAAAAATGCTGCTCTAAAATTAGAGCAGCATTTTTTTTCATATTTAAGATTATTTCCCTGAACCGTCGGTAAGGCAAAAACTAATCTGCCACAGTAGAAGAGCGGATGGTGATTTTGGAAGGTATCGTGATGACCTGATTGATCAAATCATAATGTTTGGGCTTGGTCAGCTTACCGATCAAAAGCTTGGCACATTCCTGTCCGATTGTCAAGGCAGGCTGAGTAATGGTCGTCAGTGAGGGATTTAACAGTCCTGCTATCGCAGAATTGGAGAAACTGATAATTTTTAAATCTTCCGGGATTCTGATCTTGGTACGTTTCACTGCCTGATAGGTCGCAAATGCAAGTTTCTCTACCGAGGCCATAATCCCGTCAGGGCGGTTTTCTGACCAAAGCATTTCCGCAATAAGATTAATATTTTCTTCCTCAGATTTGCAACAATTGAGACTAAGTGTAGGCTCAGGTTGCAGACCAGCTTTTGTGATCGCATCAGTGTAGCCTCTGTATCGCTCTTTTGTAATCGACAATTCTTTGCTGATCATCAGAAATGCAATCTTCTTACAGCCCTGTTCAATCAAATGCTTCGTGCCATTGAAAGCGCTCTCATAATCGTTAGTGATAAACTTAGTGGTTGGTATCTCGGAACAAATCCGGTCAAAGAAAATTAATGGAAGCCCCCGTTCATATAATTTTTGAAGGTGTGACACGTCACTGGTTTGACTGGAGACTGACATCACCACAGCATCAGCACGTCCGTTCAAAAGCAGATTGATAATTTTCTTTTCCCGTTCCACATCCTCCAGTGTATTATAGATAAGCAAGTGGTAACCTTGTTCCTGAGCCACATCCTCAATTCCATCCATCACCTGAGCAAAAAAGTTGTTAATCCGCTCTGGAATGATCACAGCGATGGTTTTGCTTTTGTTTTCGCGTAAACTTCTGGCAAATTGGTTGGGATAATAATTGAGTTTCTCTGCCATTTGGATGACCTTTTTCTTGGTCTCTTCGCTGATTTCATAGCTATCATTCAACGCTCGGGAAACTGTAGAAGGTGCCAGTTTCAATTCCAGAGCAAGCTCCTTGAGACTAATTCCTGCTGCCATAATTTGTTAGGTTGTTTTGGGTACTTCCAAAGTACTAATCATTCCCCTTTTTCTAATCACAAACACTTTATTATTTCGCAATCGTTTTCGTATTTTATTCAACAATTGCCATGGTTTCGAGGTAAATTTATTTCTGAACCTTTGACCCTCCTATCCTCTTTTCCCTATGCCATCAGTCTCTGTTAATACTGGTTTTCTTACCGAAGATTTTCTGTTGCAAAATGAATTTTCAAAAATTCTTTATCATTCCTATGCCAAGAATCTTCCTATCATCGATTATCACAATCACCTTCCTCCGGGAGAGATCAACGGAAACAAAAAATTTGAAAACCTTAGTAAAATCTGGCTTGCCGGAGATCATTATAAGTGGCGGGCAATGCGCACTTTGGGTATCTCAGAGAAATACATTACAGGAAATGCAACTGATGAGGAGAAGTTTCAAAAGTGGGGATTGACTGTTCCTTACACTATGCGAAATCCGCTGTACCATTGGACTCATTTGGAGCTGAAGCGCTATTTTGGAATTGAAGAAATACTCAACGAAAAGAATGCTTCTGAGATTTACGCCTATTGCAACGAAAGACTGGCTGAGGACCGCTTTTCGACCAATGGCCTGCTGGAGCAGATGAATGTAGAACTGGTATGCTCCACCGATGATCCAATAGATCCGCTCAGTGAGCATACGGAATTTCTTGGCAGGAACAAGAAATTGGGGATGTATCCTGCCTTCAGACCGGACAAATCCTTTGCCGTAGAAAACCAGTCAACTTATCTTGCTTACATCGAAAAATTAGAGCATGCTTCCCACTCAAAGATTAATTCATTTGATGCCTTATTGGATGCACTTCAGAACCGGATAGATTATTTTCACGAGCGTGGATGCCGGCTTGCTGATCATGGACTGGAACGCTTATACCATTTTCAAGGAAATGAATTCTCCATCGACTCACTTTTCAATGACCTCAGGTTAGGGAAAAATCTTTCTGTTCGGGAAGTCCAGTTTTTCAAATACAGTACTTTAATCGCGCTTAGCAAAATGTACCACGCCAAAGGCTGGGTGCAACAATTTCATTTGGGTGCCTTACGCAATACTAATTCCAGAGCTTTGAAAACGCTTGGACCGGATACCGGTTTTGATAGCATCGGTGATTTCACACAGGCAAAAGCACTGGCTGGATTTCTAAATGAGCTCGATAGCTCTAATCAATTGTGCAAAACTGTATTGTATAACCTTAACCCAAGGGATAATGAAGTATTTGCCACCATGATTGGTAACTTCAACGATGGTTCTACGAAAGGTAAAATTCAGTTTGGATCGGGATGGTGGTATCTAGATCAAAAAGATGGCATGGAAAAGCAAATCAACACCTTATCCAACATGGGCTTGGTCAGTTGCTTTATTGGGATGCTTACTGATTCAAGAAGTTTTCTTTCATTTCCCCGACATGAATACTTCCGAAGAATCCTATGCAACATTTTCGGAAATGATGTGGCCAACGGAGAACTCCCTTGGGACGAGAAGTGGCTGGGAAAACTGATTTCCGACATTTGTTACCACAACGCTAAAAATTACTTCGACTTTCAACCAGAAAATTTCAGGATCTAATGCTTTCGAATAGCCTTTTCTCCCTCAAAGGAAAAAAAATAGTTTTCACAGGTGCTGCAGGAGTTTTGGGCTCTGCCATGAGCCTTTACCTCGCTGAAAATGGGGCTAAAGTAATTTTAGTCGGTAGGACTGCTGAAAAATTAACCCAGCTAAAAGAAGAAATAATTCAGGCTGGTGGTGCGGCTTCAGCCTTTGCCGTTGATGTCACCGAAGAAAAAAATTTGGAAGAATTCAAGACCACACTCGAAAACGAAGAGGGGGCGATCGATATCCTAATCAATGCTGCTGGGGGGAATATGCCGGGAGCAGTAATCCGACCGGATCAGACTTTTTTGGATCTGGATTCGGATGCACTCAGAAAAGTGGTAGATCTCAATTACCTGGGAACTGTGCTTCCCACCAAGGTTTTACTACCGCTTATGCTGAAAAATGGAAAAGGAAACATCATCAATATCTCTTCCATGGCGGCTTCCCGTCCAATGACCAGAGTCATGGGTTATGCTTCTGCAAAAGCTGCCATCGACAATCTGACTAAATTTCTGGCTGTTGAATTTGCCCAAAAGCATGGACCCGAATTCAGGGTAAATGCCCTCGCTCCGGGATTTTTCCTCACTGATCAAAACCGATCCTTGCTCACTGAATCTGATGGAAACCTGACTCAGCGTGGCAATCAAATTATTTCCCATACGCCGATGAATCGATTTGGCAACCCGGAGGATTTACTGGGTGCTTTGCATTGGCTATGTGCTGATGCCTCCGCATTCGTCACAGGTACAGTCATCGCAGTTGATGGTGGCTTTAGTGCATATTCTGGAGTTTAAATCAATCTTTTTTTCATAAGCTTATGACAAAACTGGTTGATTCCGATGCATTCTATCAATAAGCTTTCTATTCAAAATCCAATTAACCCTAATTCAAATAAAATGATCAAAATGCAACAAACGATGCGCTGGTATGGTCCAAACGATCCTGTCAGTCTTCGTGATATCCTTCAGGCAGGAGCCAGCGGTATAGTGACTGCTCTTCATCAAATTCCCAACGGGGAAGTCTGGCCAAGAGAGGAAATCCGAAAAAGGAAGGAAGAAATAGAAGCAGCAGGATTGGTTTGGTCTGTAGTAGAGTCGGTACCTGTACATGAAGAAATAAAAACGAGGTCTGGGGATTATCGCCAGAAAATTGAAAATTACCAACAGACAATTCGGAATCTGGCAGCTGAAGGGATTTTTACGGTCTGTTATAATTTCATGCCGATATTGGATTGGACCAGAACAGACTTGGAGTACGAACTTCCAAATGGTGTCAAAGCCTTGCTCTTTGAGAAAAAAGCCGTTCAGGCATTCGACCTTTTTATCCTAAAACGGCCGGAAGCCAAATCAGAAATGTCGGACTCTGACTATCAGGATGTCAAAGCATATTACGAGTCGCTTTCGCAGGAAAAACATCAAATGATCATCGACAATATTCTGAAAGGTCTTCCGGGATCGGAAATAGGTTATACCCTAGAGGAATTCAAATCAATGCTCGCCACCTATGAGGGAATTGATGCTGCCAAACTCGCAGATCATCTAAGGCTTTTCCTGAATGAAATTGTACCAGTGGCAGAATCAGTAGGCGTGGCCATGGCGATCCATCCTGATGATCCACCTTTCCCGCTTTTTGGCTTGCCAAGAATCATGAGTACTGCTGCAGATGCAAGGCGGATTATCAAAGATCAACCAAGTCCTTTCAATGGATTGACTTTTTGTACTGGTTCATTTGGTGTGCGCCCTGACAACGATTTGCCTGCAATGGTAAAGGAATTTGGAAAACACATTCATTTCATTCACCTGAGAAGTACGAAAAGAGATGCGGAAGGCAATTTTTTTGAGGATAATCATCTGGAGGGTGACGTACCAATGGTTGCTGTAATCGATCAACTGATCAAGGTTCAGGAAATGCGTAATAAAAGTCTTCCGATGCGACCTGATCATGGGCATCTCATGCTGGATGATCTGAAAAAGAAAACCAACCCGGGTTATTCTGCAATCGGCAGACTTAAGGGACTTGCCGAAATCCGGGGCGTAGAAGCCGCATTACTTTTCGCTAAATCAAATGAGTGAAAAAAGGAAAATGCTTGCCGGGGAACTCTATCAAGCTGGAGATCCGGAATTGTCCAAAGAACGATTGGCTGCCAGAAAAATTTTGAAGAGCTTCAACGATTCCAATCCCGAACAAATCGAATTGAGGCTGTCTCTTCTTGAAAAATTATTTGGCCAAATCGGAAAAAACTTCTGGATCGAACCTCCATTTTACTGTGATTATGGAAGTAATATCCAAGTGGGAGACGATGTGTTTTTCAACTTCAACTGTGTAGTATTAGACGTCTGTAAAGTGACATTGGGTGATCGGGTTTTTGTAGCCCCAAATGTTCAATTTTATGCAGCTACTCATCCTCTTGACGCAAAACAGCGAGGAGAGCTCTGGGAATATGGAAAGCCAATCAACATCGGGAATGATGTCTGGATCGGAGGATCCTCGGTGATCTGTCCTGGGGTCAACATTGGCGATCGTGTCGTGATCGGAGCAGGTTCGGTTGTAACCAAAAGCTTCCCTTCTGATGTACTCATAGCAGGAAATCCTGCTCGGATAATGCGAAAAATTGAAAAACCCTGATTCATATTTTAGAATCAGGGTTTTATTAATAGGACTTAAAGTTTCGAAACATCGATTTTAAATAATTTGGCTGCATTTTTCCAAAGGATTAATTCCTTTTTTTCTTCTGGGAGATCTAGATTTTTCATGAAATTTAAATAAGATTTCATGGAAGATATGGGCCAATCAGTTCCATAAAGTAGGTATTCTGGCTCCCCTGCATAAGTGATCATCTCCTCGAGCTCATTCTTCATAAACTGCTCGAATTTTTCAGTAAAATTACCCAAAACCAATCCTGAAAAATCTGCGTGGACGTTTTGGTTTTTATAAGTCACTTCCATACAATCTTTGATCCAGGGATTACCTACATGACAAATCACAATTTTCAGATCAGGAAAATCCACCGCCAAATCATCAATGTGTATAGGGTGGGAATATTTTACCCGACCTGTGGGAGAATAGGTATCTCCTGAGTGAAACATAACCGGCACATCGTACTCCACAGCCATATCATAAACTACTCGCATCCTACTATCATTTGGATAAAAAGGCTCATACCCAGGATAGAATTTCAGCCCTTTGATCAAGCCGGCCTCCAGGTATTCGGCTATTTCCCGCAAATCACGGTGATTGTAATTCAGATAGCTGATACCGGCCACCACGCCAAGGTTTTTACGATTTGACACAGCCTCCACAACTTGCTTAGTACTAGGCCGGTGCTCATTTACTTTATAGGAAGTCAATACCAGCGAATAATCGACCTCGTTTTCTTCCATTGCATCGGTGAGTGCATCTAGACAATCTTTGAGGGATGAAACTCGTTCTTCGTGATAGTTATTAATGTGTGTGTGTACGTCTATTATCATTTTACTTTGAATTGTTTTCAGAAAAATATACAATTATTTGTCCAAGACTGTTTAAAATCCTGAGTATAAAACCTAAATCGAATCAGATTAGCAAGAATTACAACCCTCCTTTCCCTCAAAAAAACGATATTTGGTTGAATCTAAATTCGAACTATGGCTCAGTTTTATTCCTCAAAAGATCTTTTCTTTCAGCTTTTTGAAAACCTTGACGCTACCCGATTAACAGAAATTCCCTATTTCGCAGATCATTCCAAAGAAACTTTTGAATTAATCCTGGATGCTGCCGATCAGATCGCGAATAAGAAGTTATTTCCGCTACTGACCGAGATGGATCGAAATGAGCCGGTTTTGGAGCAGGGCAAAATCAAAATCCACCCTGCCATGAAAGAAATCATGATACAATTCGGGGATGATGGCTGGATCAATGCTACCTTCCCCTACTCAGAAGGCGGCCAGCAACTGCCTTGGACTATCTATTTGGCAGCTGGTTTTATATTTCAAGCAGCGAATTATTCGGCAAGTGTATTCCCCTTTCTGACTACCGGGGCGGCAAATTTGATCCGAACCTTCGGTAAAGCTGAATTGGTCGAAAAATTCACGCCGAAAATGTATGCAGGTCTTTGGCAGGGTACAATGGCACTTACCGAACCCGATGCGGGCAGCTCGCTGTCTGATTTGTCCACGACTGCTTATCCGACGGATTCAGATGGGATTTTTAAATTAAAAGGACAAAAAATCTACATCTCCTGCGGGGATCATGATGCTGTTGAAAATGTGATTCATCTCATGTTGGCTAGGATTGAAGGAGCAGCAGCCGGAACCAAAGGAATATCTCTTTTTATCGTTCCGCAGAAAAAACTGGATTCTGATGAATCAAATGATGTTTTAACAGAGGGAATTTATCATAAAATGGGCTACAAAGGAGCTCCAATCGCACACCTAATGATTGGCTCTAATGACAATTGCGAAGGATATCTCGTCGGAGAAGCGAATCAAGGGCTTAAATACATGTTTCAAATGATGAATGAAGCAAGACTTGGCGTAGGTATGAACGCGGTAGCCATAGCGACAGCGGCGTTTCAGGCTTCATTGGCTTACGCCAAAGAAAGACCACAGGGAAGAAGAATCAGCGAAAAAGATCTCAGCAAACCTCAGGTTCCGATCATCGCACATGCTGATGTAAAGCGGATGCTTTTATTTCAAAAAAGTGTGACAGAGGGTTCTTTGGCACTTCTGCTTTACTGTGCCCAGATTTCAGATGTACTTAACCATGAAGCCAATCCTGCCAAAAAACTTGAGTTCGAAGCCCTTTTAAATCTGCTTACTCCCATTGCAAAAAGCTATCCTTCGGAAATGGGCGTGCAGAGCACTTCGGCTGCAGTACAAGTTTTAGGCGGAGCCGGATATACGACTGATTTTCCTGTGGAACAGTATTTTCGTGAAGCCCGGATCCATCCTATCCATGAGGGAACTACAGGCATTCATGGTATGGATCTATTAGGCAGGAAAATCCTTATCCATGAGGGCTTGGGCTGGAAAATGCTTAACCAGAGCATAACCCAATCCATAGAAAAGTCAAAGGCTTATTCCGGTTTAGACCTAATCCGGATGAAATTTGAGCGCTATTGGCAAGAGAGCAACGAAGTAGCAAATGTTTTAATCAAAAAATCAGCTCAGGGTCCAGAAGTATTTTTAGCGGATGCAACTTTATTTTTGGAGCTTTCAGGCATTCTATGCACTGCTTGGATGTGGCTTAATCAAGCCACCACTGCAGCCGAAAGAATCAAACATGATTCAGTTGATTTCGATTTCTACCTGGGAAAGATAGAAACAGCCAGATACTTTATGGAATATGAATTAGTCAAAATCAGCGGTCTCGCAGAGCGGCTCAGATCTAATGACTTCCCTACCCTTTCAATGAAAGAAAACTGGTTTTAATCATTCTTAATTCTCTCTGATCAATTCAAATTTGAAACAAATACCTATTTTTGAAGCATTAAGATTTTTAACCCACGATTTGAATTAATGAAAAGAATATTGGTAAGCGGCGGAGGTGGATTTCTAGGAAGCCACCTTTGTGATCGGCTTTTGAAAGAAGGAAATGAAGTATTATGCGTAGATAATTTTTTCACTGGAAATAGGCGAAATATTCATCACCTTCTGGACAATAAAAATTTTGAACTGCTCCGCCATGATATTACTCATCCCCTCTATGTAGAAGTGGATGAAATCTACAACTTAGCCTGTCCGGCTTCTCCGGTTCATTATCAATTTGACCCTGTTCAGACTACCAAGACCTCGGTGATTGGAGCCATGAATATGCTAGGTCTGGCAAAGCGATTAAAAATCAAAATATTACAAGCTTCCACTTCTGAAATCTACGGAGACCCAGAAGTTCATCCTCAACCGGAATCCTATAAAGGAAGTGTAAATACACTGGGAATCAGAGCCTGCTATGATGAAGGAAAGCGCTGTGCGGAAACCTTGTTTTTCGACTACCATCGTCAGCATAAAGTTGCTATCAAGGTCATGCGAATCTTCAATACCTATGGCCCAAGGATGCATCCAGATGATGGAAGGGTTGTATCCAATTTTATTGTGCAGGCTTTAAAAGGCAAGGATATCACGATCTATGGCAATGGTAAACAGACCAGATCATTCTGCTATGTAGATGACAATATTGAAGGAATGTATCGCCTGATGAATAGCCGTGATGGATTTACCGGTCCGGTGAATATTGGGAATCCGGGTGAATTCACCATGCTTGAATTGGCGGAACTGGTGCTAGAACTCACCAATAGTAAAAGTAAATTGGTCTTCTTACCTCTTCCCCAAGATGATCCTATGCAGCGCAGACCGGTCATTGACCTGGCAAAAAAAGAACTTGATTGGGAGCCAAAGGTGGCACTTCGTGAGGGGCTTACCAGGACGATTGCCTATTTTGAAACTGTGATCTAAACAGAGAGTAATTCTATAAAGAGCTAACATCAATTAGCTCTTTTTTTTTTAAGGAATTTTGACTTCAGAAACTTCGAAGATATTATAGGGAAATATTTTAAAGAAAAATCCTCTGTATTTTCAAAGATTACAAATAGGCATGGAATTTCACTTCTAAATATTTTTTTCTATTGAATACGTCTCACAGAAGATTGAATTGCAATTGTTTATAG
>CAZFSC010000090.1:0-14145 GCA_964521585.1 uncultured Limnohabitans sp. | reverse complement strand
CCTGGGTATCCTCCTGCTCTTCTGGTGAAGTAACTGGCATCGGTCAGGTTATTTATACCGGATTTTAGGCTATACTTCTTTTTGTAGGTATATCCTGCAGATAAATCCTGAACTGAATAGGCCGGAACCAAGCCTGTAGTAGCAGCTGCATTTGGCTCCACAGAATTGGTAGCGTCAGAGAAAGCTTCTCCAATATCACTTAGCTGCCAGGTCATAGAGAAATCCTTGAAGCGGTAAGTCACTCCGTAACGATTGATTTTATCCGGCGCATTTTCTACTCGATTGCCTGCAAGGTTATTGTTAATGATTTCTCCATTCACAACGCTTGTCCGCACAAAATCCTGATATTCAGCATTCACATACGCTAATGAAGCAAATAGATGAATGTATCCTACGCTTGAGCTTCCAACAAAAGCGGTAATTGGATCAAATTCTACAAAAGCTTCCACTCCTTGACTGACCGAGGTCCCAAGATTGGTTCTAAATTGGAATCTCGATCCATCTTCAGCGGTCCGGGTGATTGTCCCGATTCGGTCTGCATAGTTCAGGTAGAAGAAACTTGCGTCAAAATTTAAAAACGACCCAATATTTCCCCTATAACCCAAATCAAAATTATAGCCCTTGGCATCTGTCAGGTTCGGATCGATCACATCGGTGGTAGCGGGAGGAGTCAAATCTGAAATCAGTACCGGTCTATAAGCCTGGGAGATATTACTGTAAAGCTCAGTAGTTTTCGTCAGGTGATATTCACCTCCGAAACCAAGCAAAACAAAATTTCTGGTGCGATTTACCGGATTCAAAATCTGAGGAACCCCGTTTACGGTATTCAGAATTCCAGTCATATTGGAGGAAATATGCTCCAATCGAAGTCCAGCCGTCAGTAAGAGCTTATCTGTCACATTAAACATATTCTCCACAAACGCCGCATGATTCACATTATCAAAGTCCAAATCCCTGGGATAGCTCGCTTCGACTAAGTCGAAATTCATCTCTGTACCTGCATCTCCTACTCCACGTTGATTCCGATCGATATTTCCTTTGAAGAATCGGTATCCGGTGACCAAATGATGCTCTTTCCCAAAAAGGGGATACGCGGTACTTAACCTCAATTCAGTACCAAATGTGTGGTATAGATCCCGATCCACCTGACGGTTTCCAAAATCATCTTCTTGAGTGATCGCCTTCGTAAACCCAACACTATTTCGTTGAGCAATAGAGCCAAACGCTTTCAGATACACTTTAGTCTTCGGGCTAACGATGTAATCAGCATTCAAAGAAGGAATAAACCAAGGTGTGCTAAACCAGTTTCTGGAACGAAAGCTTTGGCTAGGATCAGCTTCAAACTGTGCATCGGTTAATCCACCCGGCTGCTGGGTTTCGGTGGTCATATAGGTCATTTCCGTACCGATTTTCAAGCGGTTATTTACTGCATAGTTTAGCTCAAAGTGCGCATGATCCGTATTGAAAAACCCGTTTTCTCTCCACCCATTTCCTCTTCTTTTCTGATAGTAAGCAGTATAATCCCACTTACCTTCTGTTCCGCCGATATAATTGAATGTACTGAATAAGCCATAGCTACCTACCGTATTGATGGTTTCGGCCGTAAATCGGGTTGAGGGATCCGGCTTTCGCAGGACGAAATTGAGCAGACCTCCGAATTGCGGTCCATATTGAAGGGAAGAAGCTCCACGGATAATTTCGATTTTCTCCACCACTTCCATCGGAGGAGTGAAATATGCCTCTGGATAACCCATGGGATCAGGTGTAATATCGTAACCATTCATCCTCACGTTGAATTCCCAGGATCTATTTGGGCTTAAACCTCTAGATGCTACACCGAGCTGAATTCCGGAACCGTCATTTTCCCAGATAGTGATTCCGGGAGTCCGGCCAAAAATCTGTCGGCTGTTATTCATCGCCAGGTTGGCGTCAATTTCACTTAAGCGAATCACTTCATTTTTTCGTCCTGCATTGATCTGGAAATCTTCAACTTCCGGAAGTCTTCCCTGACCATTCATTCCCCGACTAGCCATCAATTCAAACGATTCCAACCAAATTTCATCTTCCTCCAAAGTGAAATTCACTGTTTTCTGCTCTCCATTTGCTATGGAAAATGAAGTTGTCTGACCTTGGAAACCAATCAAATTAGCTTTCAGATCATATTCTCCTGCGGGTATGTCTTTTATTACATAATTCCCATTCTCATCTGATTGCACCCCTCTGACAGTTCCTTCCAAGAAAACTGCAGTGCCAGGTATTGGATTTTGATTTTTATCCAGGATCTTACCCTGAACTGCATTGCGCTGTGCAAATGCAACTGAGATAGAAATCAGAAAAAGAGCCACGGTGGTATATAGCACCCTCATATTGTTGTTTTTTTTATTTAGACTTATTACAAACAGTGATGCAAACCTACTTTCCGGAATGATTCCAAACAAGCATTATTTAGAAAAAATCTAATTAAATATAAGTACCCTAAAAATGATGTTTGATGGCCTGTTTCAGGTATGGGATTATACTTTAGAAATCAACTCATTAAGAGAAATAGAATTTTTAAAAAACTATCTGAAGTTTTCGACCAAATAGCTTCCAAAGGCGATAAATAACGGAAATGCATAGTGCCAAACTCAAAAAGAACCTCATTACCGATACAGATACCTTGGATTTGTTTCTACTTTGATCCCTCCATCTGGGGATATTTTTCCCAAATGATCAACTTTTGTAATCCCTCGATTTGGGAAATCAAAAAGCTACTTTTTGGATACTGCTTACTTCCGATTTACAGTTCAACTCCTCGCCAAGGTGATTTCTTTACTTTTGGCAATTCTGCTTTTTTCCTCTGAATTTTTCGGAAATACGGCTTTGTAAGCTGATTTGCCCAAAAAATCCAATCTCTGTCGAATGAAATCATTCTTTAAAAAATCTGAAGAAGGATTTTTCAGGATTTCCGATTGGGAATTTTGACTGCAGAGCAATTCAGGACAACAGCAGAAATCCAGATCCACACCAAGCCTTGGCAAGTTTCTTGGATTATTTGAACCAAAAAACGCAAAAATCATGAAACAGGATATTCAAAATATTTTAGTCATAGGAGCAAACGGGTCAACAGGACAATTGATCTGCAACCAACTGACCGCATCTCCTGGATACCAGCCAGTGGCAATGATCCGCGAGGAATCCCAAAAAGAAAATTTTGACCAGATTGGCATTCGAACGGTTGTCGGAGATTTGGAAGGCGACTTTGAGCATGCTTTTGAAAATATCGACGCGGTAATTTTTGCTGCAGGTTCCGGCAGTGATACCGGCAAGGATAAAACAAAAGCGGTTGACGAAAAGGGTGCGAAGCAAAGCGTAGATTACGCAAAAAAATATCATCTCAAGAAATTCGTCATGCTCAGTGCCATGGGGACGGAAAATCCAGACCCAAATTCTGATATCTACCACTACCTCAAAGCCAAGCATGAAGCCGATGAATACCTCAAGTCCAGCGGCATCAATTATACCATCGTGCGACCAGGCTCCCTTACTGATGAGGAAGGTTCCGGTAAAATCGAAGCGGCCAAACATTTGAATAAAAAAGGGAAGATCTCCCGGGAAAATGTGGCCTTGACACTGGTTCGCGTCTTGCCTGCCGAGATTCTTCCGGAGCGCTATTTCGAAGTTTTGGATGGAAACAAACCCATATCAGAAGTCATCAGCGAATTAAAGCACTCACTGATCTCCTGATCAAATTCCATATTCTCTAATCTGCTTTGTGAGTTGCCTTCATAGCTAATGTTTTTTCAGGTAATTCTTCAGAGCAGATTTTTTTTTAATCAAAATGTAAACAACACTTGACTTTTGTAAAGTTTTATTTACATTTGTAAAGCATACTTTACACAACAATTATGGAAACAATGAAATTAGAACGCAACAAACGCATCAAAAAATTAGCAGGCTGGACTTGGTCTTGGGTTGCAACTATGGCAATCGCAACATTTGGTCCGGAGTTTATCTGGGACGACCACACGTTCCTGACCGGTTTTGCGATCGCAGTGAATCTTGCCAACGGAATTTTGATGATCCTCGCCAACCGGGACCTCTTCAATCACTTCGATGAACTCGAAAAAAAGATCCATTTGGAAGCAATGGGGATCACACTTGGTTTAACTGTGGTGGTTGGGCTTACTTACTCCCTGTTGGACCAGACTGATATCATTCCTTTCGACGCAGAAATTGGCTTTTTGGTCATGTTCATCGGAATCACCTACCTCATCTCCATGCTTATCAATACCTGGCGATACAAATGAAAAACCGAATCAGAGAACTTCGTACTGAAAAAAATATGACTCAGGAAGAGCTGGCGGAGATCATTGGAGTATCCCGACAGACTATCAATGCCATCGAAAAGGAAAAATTCGACCCCAGCTTGCCGACTGCCTTTAAGATGGCTCAGCTTTTTGGATTACCCATCGAAAAGATTTTTCTTTTCAGCTAAAACAATAAAGCCTTTATCCGACCGGAATGAAGGCTTTATTGTATTTTAGGATTTCAAAATAATACTGGTGATGAATCAAATACTCCGCTTACATCTGATTTTCTTATGCTGCTTTGCTAGCTTTCCAGGCCCAGCCCAAACCATCTGCAGCTCTGAAAGCAGGCAAAAATTGGAGGATGTCATGGCTCAATTATCGGAGGCTGAGTTGATGGGTAAGACGCCAAATGAATTGATTCAGGAAATTGCGCCGAGATTTATAAACACTTCCTATGTCGAAAAAACCCTTGAAATCCCGGGGCCAGAACAGTTGGTCATCAATCTGCAAGGGTTGGACTGCACCACCTACCTGGAAACCGTGGTCAGCTTGGCCAGAATCGCAGAAAGACAGGAACTGAATTTTGAAGCCTTTGCCAGGGAATTGGAAAATATCCGCTATCGGACAGGCAGCAATGAAGGCTACCCGAGCCGCCTTCATTATTTCTCAGATTGGATAGCAGTGAATCAGGAAAAGAACATCTTAAAAGATATCACCCAGGAAATCGGGGGTATTCCATATGAAAACCGGCCCACATTTATGACTGAAAATCCTCAGTTCTATCCCCAATTAAGTAACCAGGAAAATGTAGAGCGACTTCAGAATATCGAAGCCGCAATTGGATTACGGAAATATTATTTTATCCCAAAAGATCAGATCAGCCTGGTTGAGTCACAAATCCGATCAGGTGATCTGATTGCAATTACCACTTCGATGAAAAATCTGGATATCGTGCATGTTGGATTCGCGATGGAAAAAAACGCACGTATTCACTTGATGCATGCCAGTTCCAAAAACAAAAAAGTGGAGCTTTCTGAAAAACCACTCGCAGACTACCTGGCGGAAAACAAATCTCAATCCGGGATTATGGTGATGCGGTTGAATTGATAGCTTGATTATCCGCTTTGATGAATTTATCCAGCTGAGCACTAGTTTTAACAAAGAATTTAGGCAGCTCTTCCCTCACACAACTTCAACCTATAGACTAATTATAGTATAAGTCATTGAGCCTTTGTTTGGTTTTTCTTTAGAAGTGTTAACTTTTAAAAATCAATTCCTTATCAAATGAAGAATCTCTTTTATCTGGTTTTCCTAATCTCTTGCCTGAGCTTTAGCTGCGCTGAAAAAACTGAACCCAAGCCCAATATCCTTTTCATTTTTGCAGATGATCAGCGAGCAGATGCACTGGGTATAGCGGGCAATTCAATTTTGAAAACCCCAAATATTGATCAAATCGCCAGAAACGGGACTCGATTCACCAATGCCTATGTCATGGGAGGGAATCATGGTGCAATCTGTGCAGCAAGCCGGGCGATGATGCTTTCTGGAAAAAGCCTTTTTCATGTTTTGGACAAACTTGAAGGTGAAGAAACCATGCCTATGCATTTTGCTGATCAAGGCTACATCACTTTCGGCACCGGCAAATGGCACAATGAAAAAGAGATGTTTGAGGCCAGCTTCCAAAAAGGAAAAAACGTTTTTCTAGGAGGCATGGCAGATCACTTTAATATAGCTGTGAGAGATTTGCAAGTGGACGGCAAATTATCCGAACCAGAAATCAAAGGCTATTCCACCGACTTATTTACAGATGTAACCATGAAATTTTTAGAAGAATATGCAGCCTCTGAACAGACAAACCCCTTCTTCGCTTACGTCTCTTTCACTGTTCCCCACGATCCGTATTCTCCCAAAGAAGCCTACATTAACCATTACGATACAGCTCAGATTTCACTTCCAGAAAATTTCTTACCGCTACATCCTTTTGCATTTGATCAACTTAATGTGCGGGATGAGAACTTAACCGATTGGCCCCGGAGGCCAGAAGTTTTAAAACAAATCCTTTCAGACTACTACAGTCTGATTACCCATCTGGATGAGCAAGTGGGAGAATTGATCACCACGCTGAAAGAAAAAGGACTATATGAAAATACAATCATCGTGTATGCGGCAGATAATGGATTGGCGATAGGTTCTCATGGTCTGCTTGGAAAACAAAATCTCTATGAACACAGCACCAAGGTTCCAATGATCATTTCCGGGCCAGGAATCCCAAAAGCACAAGTTTCAGATGCTTTTGTCTATCTCTTTGATTTGTATCCCACATTAGCGGAATTGGCTGATCTTCCAATCCCAGAAAATATAGATGGCCGAAGTTTGGTCCCAGTTCTCAAGGACCAAAAAAAGGAAATTCGCAATTCAATATTCACAGCCTACCGGCATACTGCGAGGTCTATTCGGGAGGGAAATTGGAAATTGATCCGGTATCCGGAGCGGGATTATACGCAACTTTTCAATCTGGAAAAGGATCCTTTTGAGTTGAGAAATTTAGCTAATGAACCAGAATCAGCTCAGCAATTTAATAGGTTAAAATCCAGTCTGCAGCGGGAGCAAAAAATTGCTGGAGATACCGTCCTTTGGACAGCAGAAGTGATTTTGCCCCTTGAATATGATCACACCAAAATCGAGCGAAAGCCGGATCAATGGCAACCGGAGTATACATTGAAAAAGTATTTCATTCCGAAAGAATGAATTTTCTAGCCGATTGAATGTCCGAAATCCACTCAAAAACTGTCCGTTTTCAACAGGGGAGCTTTAAGTATGCAACCCGAAAGACTAATTACAGGCCTTTTCCGATTTGGAACATAATTTGAAACTGAAAAGCAAAACCTAATACCATGTTAACATTCCTCCTTTGGATCCTTCTTTTTATCATTTGTTGGCCCATCGCTGTTTTGGCATTAATCCTCTATCCGATTGTATGGCTTTTACTTTTACCTTTTCGCCTGCTGGGATTTGCTGTTGAACTCTCATTTGATTTGGTTCGGAATCTCTTTATGCTCCCCTTTCGGCTGGTAGGCGGAAAAAGCTAAATCCAGCATTTTATAATTGGAGAAATTTCAGCTTTCTCACTTTAGCCTTCTAACTTCTCCAATTTTCCTACTGCACCTAAAATTTGCCTGGTAGCCTTTCACTTCAATTTCAGCTTTCTCACTTTAGCTTTCTAACTTCCGGAATCACCTCTTTCCCAATCAACTCAATCGCATTTTTTAACTGTTCATGGCTAAGATTAGCATTGTCCATCTGGAATGTAAATCGGTCTATTCCCCCCAGAGCTTCACTGTGACGGCGAATTTTATCAGCCACTTCTTCCGGGCTTCCAACCACCAGCGCACCGGTCGGGCCAGTCTGGGCATTGAAATGATTTCGGGTAATAGGCGGCCAGCCTCGCTCTTTTCCAATTCGTGTGAAGGTCTCTGCATAGCCGGGATAATATTCCTCTAATGCATTTTCGGTGGTATCTGCCACATAGCCAAGCGAATGTAGTCCTACTTTCAACCGCTCCGGAGCATGTCCGGCTTTGGCTCCTGCCTGTCTGTACATATCGATCAGAGGCCTAAACCGATGTGTCTCACCACCGATGACCGCTACCATCAATGGCAACCCAAGTAATCCTGCCCGGACGAAAGAGGCCGGCGTCCCTCCCACCCCTTGCCAAATCGGTAGCGATTCCTGCATAGGTCTTGGGTAAATAGCCTGTTGGTGCAAGGAAGGTCTAAACTTGCCGCTCCAGGTCACGACCTCCTCATCTCGGATCTTCAGCAGCAATTCTAACTTCTCTGCAAACAGTTCATCATAATCCCGAAGATTCAAGCCAAAAAGAGGGAATGCTTCTGTAAAAGAACCCCTGCCTGCCACAATCTCAGCTCGTCCGTTAGAGATCAAGTCAAGAGTCGCAAATTCCTGAAAAACACGTACTGGATCCGCAGCACTGAGTACCGTCACGGCAGAAGTCAACTTGATTTTTGAAGTTCGAGCGGCGGCGGCTGCTAAAATGATTGCGTTAGCGGAATCCAAAAATTCTTTTCGGTGATGCTCCCCGATTCCAAAGACATCTAAACCCATTTCATCTGCAAAAACTATTCGATCGATCAACTCAGTCAATGATTTTCTTCTATTTTCAGTCTGACTATCCGTTCCTGCAGGAGCTGCTGCTGCAAAGCTATCGATACCTATTTCCATGGACTTACCTGATTTTGATTTTTATGCTAACCAATATGAACTTTTAAGAATTCCCCTCTGCGAGTGATTGGAGTGGAAATTTTGTTTTTCTGAAATTCTCCCAACTATTCTCTTGATGCAAAAAAGCTAATTCCCTAACTTATAAAGGCTAACCTTAATCTAATCATTATGCAAAAAACCCAATTTAATTTGTTAGCCTTCTGCTTGGCTTTTCTAATTTTTTCCTGTGGCCCTTCGGAAAAGAAGGCGGAAGACACTTCCGAAAACCGATCTAAAACACTGCTCAAAGATTATGTCAATGGACCTGCTCCTGACTATAAATATGAGATCGTACACTCAGTGCCAGGAGTGACTTACGATTTTCATGTACTTCGAATGGTCTCCCAAAAATGGCTCAGCCCCGACTTGGTGGATCAAAATGAGTGGTGGCACTGGATCTCATTAGTGGTTCCAAAAGACAGCCCTTTTGAAACCAGTCTGATGTGGATTGGGGGAGGAAGCAGAGATTCCAAAATGCCGGAGAAACCAAATGATTTGATTTTAGCCGCTGCTCTGCAGACCAATTCCATTGTGGCCGAAATTCATAATATTCCCTTTCAGCCTTTGACATTTGCCAATGATACGTTTGGGGAACGCTACGAAGATGCGATCATCGCCTACGGATGGCGCAAATTCCTCGAAGGAGGCGCCAAGGATGAAGATGCCATATGGCTTGCCCGATTCCCCATGACCAAAGCAGTGAAATTGGGAATGGATGCCGTGACTGAGGTAGTGGAAAAGAACTATCAGAAGAAACTGAATTCATTTGTGGTTGGAGGAGCCTCCAAACGGGGTTGGACAACCTGGACTACTGCGGCGACTGATGATCGGGTCGTAGCCATGGTTCCGGTAGTGATCGACATGCTCAACCTCGAGGAATCATTTGCCCATCATTGGAGAAACTATGGTTTCTGGGCCCCTGCGGTGGATGATTACGTGCGGGAAGGGATCATGGATTGGATGGGTACGCATGAATTTGATCGTTTGATTGAGCTCACTGAACCCTATTCATTCAGGGCTGATATTGACATACCAAAACTACTCATCAATGCAGCCGGAGATCAGTTCTTCCAACCAGACAGCTGGGAATTTTACTGGAATGAACTGATTGGAGAAAAGCACTTGCAGTATGTACCGAATTACGGACATGACCTCTCTGAATCAGATGCCCTCCCCAATATGATTTCTTTTTATGATGCGATCATAAATAAAACTCCAAGACCACAGTACGAATGGAAAGTATCCGAGGATAAAATCGTTTTGTCCCTTGATCCGGCTGACAAGCCCATTTCCGTCAAAGCATGGACAGCCGAAAACCTAAGTACCAGGGATTTTAGAGTGGATGAATTCGGACCGAACTGGAAATCGACCGAGTTGGTGGGAAACAATGCCGGCATTTATGAATTAGAGTTGAAAAATCCGGAAGCTGGCTTCAAAGCATTTTTTATTGAGGCGACTTTCGCCGGAGAAGCTCCGCTCAAAATCACTTCAGGGGTGGAAGTATTGCCAAGAACATATCCCTTTCCCCCTTATGTCCCCAAGCGCGAAGCGGCAGCCGTAAATCAATGAGAAGATGAAATCACTTTGTCCTTCTGTAGTTTTATTACATCTACTCCTATTCCCGATGACTAATCACGCACAAAATCAGGCTAATTACGACGAAACCAAAGTTCCTGAATATGAGCTTCCGGACCTTTTGAAAAGTAAGAATGGCACGGTAGTTCAAGACAAAACCGCCTGGGAAGACGTTCGACGGGAGGAAATTTTCAACTTATTTGAGTCTGAAGTATACGGCATTCTCCCAAAGGATTTTGATGACATCTCGTTTCAGTTGGTAAAGGAAAATGAAAATCCATACCCCGAACTGGCAGATCTGGAGGAGGTGAATATTACAGTAGCCAGAAATGGAAGAACTCATTCCATGCGGATCAATCTTTTTTTGCCCAAAAACACTGAAGATCCGGTCCCGGTCGTATTGCTGATCAATTACAAACCTGCTAATCCGGATGGGAAATTGGTGGAAGAAAATTTCTGGCCAGTTCCGGAATTACTGAAAAGAGGTTTCGCGACGGCTTCTTTTCATGCGGAAACTGTTGCTCCAGATGATGCCGAAAATTACCAAGATGGAATCCTCTCAACCCTTTATCCAGAGCATCTCAAAAAACAGGATGGAATGAAAGCCCTTGGAGCTTGGGGCTGGGGAGCCATGCGGGCGATGGATTATTTTTCCCAGCATCCCTTGATCGATGCCTCCCGATCAATTTTAGTTGGGCATTCCAGAGCAGGTAAGGCAGCACTTTGGGCTTCCGCAAATGACCCCCGTTGGTCAATCACCTATGCTAATGAGTCCGGGTGCGGGGGCGCGGCAATTTCCCGAAGGAAATACGGCGAAACACTGGAAGCTATCAATAGCCGATTCCCGCATTGGTTCGCGGATAATTTCAAAAAATACAATAATCAGGAGGATTCCCTTCCAATCGATCAGCACATGCTTCCTGCCTTGATTGCCCCGAGAGCGATTTATTATTCCAGTGCTAGAGAAGACCGGTGGGCAGATCCAAAAGGAGAATTCCTGGGCATCAAGCTGGGAAGCCGGATCCATCAAGAGATTTATGGAAAAGAGATCCAGTTCCCTGACAAATTTGAATCCATCCAAGGTCCGATCCACCAAGAAGCGGTTGGCTATCATATCCGGGAGGGAAAGCACGATTTAAGCTGGACGGATTGGGAGATATTTCTGGATTTTGTAAATAAAAACCTTTAGCCTAAACAGGTGTGTACAGTGCAGTTAAGAAAAAAATCCATGCTATCTACCCCAAAATCTATTTCAAATGAATGCAATTCTTATGCTCCTGCTCACTTCTTGGGGAAGTTTTGTTCAGGGTAAAAAACCTCAGGACGTTAAAATCCTCCGCTCAGAGTTTATCTATGAGTCTGCTCCCTTTCCGGAATGCCATGCCTCCACGCTCGTGGAAACTGAGGACGGGATCTTAGCAGCATGGTTTGGCGGAAGCTATGAGCGTCATCCTGATGTCAGTATCTACACCTCCCGGCTCCAAAAAGGAAATTGGTCAGTCCCGGAGATTGCTGCTGACGGAATTGAAAACAAAGATTTCAGAAACCCTACCTGGAACCCGGTTTTGCACCGGCAGCCTGATGGTAAAATCATTCTTTTCTACAAAGAAGGTCCCAACCCGAGAGAATGGTGGGGCCTATACAAAACCTCTGCAACTAACGGAAAAACCTGGTCCAAGGAAACCCAAATTCCACCTGGATTTCTGGGTCCGGTGAAAAACAAAGCGGTACTTCTTTCAAATGGAAAAATACTGCATCCCAGCAGTTTTGAAACAAATAATAAGTGGACCAGTCATGTCGAAATAACTGATACTGATTTAAAATCATGGGAAAAAGTGGAATTGAAAGGTCCTTATCATGCCATTCAGCCGACCATTCTATTCCATGGTGAGGAAAAATTACAACTGCTCTGCCGGACCCGTGAAGGAATCATAGCTACTGCTTGGTCGACAGACAATGGTCAGAGTTGGAGCCAGCTGGAGTCTTCTGGTTTGGTGCACAACAACTCAGGAATCGATGCCCTGACTTTGGCAGATGGCACTCATTTATTGGTTTGCAATCCGATCGCAACGGGAAGAAACAAGCTGAGTCTACTGGCATCTAAGGATGGGAAAACATGGGCGGAAATCCTTGTTTTGGAAGATGAAAAAAAGGGAGAATTCAGCTATCCGGCAATCATCCAGGCAAAAGATGGGACGATACATCTGACTTACACCTACAATCGAAAGAAAATAAAATACGTCTCGCTTTCCCTTTAATTTTCGAATTATGTCCCTCTCCAAACCATTCAAGGGAATCATCCCACCTTTGATCACGCCATTAAATCCTGACTTCTCGCTCGATCAGGAAAGTTTAAAAAAAGTCATCGATCATGTGATTGCAGGCGGGGTCCATGGGATTTTTATTTTGGGGACAACGGGAGAATTCACGGGACTTAGTCACAAAACGAAGATTGAACTCATCCAACATACTATCAAACTGGTCGAGGGAAGAATTCCTGTTTTAGTCGGGATCTCTGATTGTGCCTTCGAACAAAGTCTAAACCTGGCGCAGTTGGCAAATGATTACGGAGCTGAAGCTGTCGTCGCCACTACTCCTTTTTATATGAATATCGGCCAGAAGGAGCTGGTGAATTATTTTGAAAAACTTGCGGATTCTATCGAATTACCACTTTTGCTTTACAATATGCCAGGCAATGCCCATTTTCATATTGCCCCGGAAACTGCAGCCCATCTTGCAAAACATCCCAATATCATCGGGATTAAAGACAGTTCGGGTAACTTGTCTACCTTCCAGGCTTACCTCGATGCACTGAAAGAATTCCCTGACTTTTCAATCTTGGTAGGTCCTGAAGAAATCCTCGCTCAAACTCTCAAAATGGGTGGAAACGGCGGTGTCACAGGGGGAGCGAACCTATATCCAAGCTTATATGTGGCACTATATGAAGCTTTTGAAAAAGGAGAAGCCGGACGGGTGCAAGAACTGCAGGAAATGATATTGTATCTAAGTGAACAGCTTTATCAAAACGAAAGCTATTCCTCCAGTTACCTGAAGGGATTAAAATCTGCCATGGGTTTCGAAGGTCTCTGTCAAGGAAATTTGGCACTCCCACTGTATCCATACTCCGAATCTGAAAAGCGTGAACTCCATGAAAAACATCTGTTGGTAAAAGATAGAATTGCTAGCTTATTGAACTTTAAATCTTAACCGAGCCAGATGAATATCGGAGCTTTGGATCTGTTCGTATTTGGCATCTATATTCTGGGAGTGATCGGCTTTGGGGTTTCTTTTTCCTTCCGGGCCCGAACATCGCTGGATTTTACTACCGGCGGAGGTCGACTTCCGGCTTGGGCTTTGGGAATGTCGATTTTCGCCACATTTGTCAGCAGCATCAGTTTTTTGGCTTTACCCGGCAATGCTTTTGGTGGTAACTGGAACAGCTTTGTATTCAGTCTTTCCATACCCCTAGCAGCTTGGATTGCGGTGAAATTCTTTGTTCCGCACTACCGAAAACTCCAATCCGAATCTGCCTATTTCTATCTGGAAGAGCGATTTGGTACCTGGGCAAGAATTTATGCTTCTGTTTTTTACTTACTTACCCAATTGGCTCGAATGGGAGCAATTCTCTATTTATTGGCATTGCCGATGCAGGCACTTTTTGGATGGAGCATACCAGTTATCATTGCTTGCACAGGTTTAAGTGTAATCGTTTATTCCATGTTTGGAGGCCTGGAAGCCGTAGTCTGGACAGATGCGATTCAGGGGATGGTGTTGATCACAGGAGCTTTGGCTTGTTTGGGAGTGATTTTCTGGACGATTCCAGGAGGAGTTTCAGAAGTATTTACTACCGCTTTGGAAGCAGACAAATTCAGTTTGGGAAGCTTTGATTTCAATTTTTCGAGCTCCACATTTTGGATGATTCTAGTCTACGGGCTTTTTATCAACCTGCAGAATTTCGGAGTGGACCAAAGCTATGTGCAGCGCTACGTTTCCGCCAAAA
>CAZFSC010000089.1:0-14682 GCA_964521585.1 uncultured Limnohabitans sp. | reverse complement strand
ATCCCGATAAAAAGTCCAACTTCAACCTTCGAATGATGCACGGCATCAATAAGATCTCGATTATCATTTTCCTCATAGCGATCATCTTTTGGGTAGTAAAGAGGTTTATTTGAGTGGGAATAACTGAATACAGGTAGCCAACCAGGCACGATAGATCCGAAGTATTAAAACAATATATGCTTGTCCGCTGAGGCGGAACTTTTAGTGCAACCAAGTGCAAGGTGAATAGAGGATTAAACCAAGCTGTCATTAAAAAAAGTCCTTTCTTAAAAGATAATACCTACCCTAGCTACAAGACTATGATAGAGATAGGAAGTTTCTGTGATGGAAGAATATCCTGGTGGAAGCGAAGAACTAATTGAAGGTCTGGAACTTAAGTCGGGTTCCAAATATCCTTGAAAAAACCCAAATTCTTGTCTTTTATAGGCAAGGGTCATGGTTAAGGAATAATCCCCTTTTCTGGCAGGAAATTTAAATCCGATAGAGGGACTGAACATGAGACCTCCATGATACCTACTTTCGTACAAATCGATTTTTTCTTTTTTTTCCAAAAGCGTAGAACCTCCGCCTAAATCAAATCCCCCCATCAGTTGAGGACGGTTTTCTTTCCCTAAAAATCCTCTCCAGCCCACAGCGATCGGGATAATCGAAATTGAATTATACTGGTCAAGGCCCACCGACATCCCAACTGCGTGGTTTTTTGAGAATTTGACTCCGTGGAAAGTTATCAGTGAAAAATCAACCCGGTTTTCATTCTGCCCATTCCAGCCTTCGACCCCATTGCCAAACAATACGCCCAATTCTGTCTGATTGAAATAAACATTATTCTGACCAAATGATTGATGGAAAGAAAGCATCAAAAAGCAAAATACCAGGAGTTTTACCTTCATTTTTAGATTGGAATTTTGGAAAAAGAGGGTCGAAATTTGAAAATAACAATGCTTACTGAACAGTAACTGGATTTTTCACATCGATACAGCTCAACTTTTTAAGTTTGGAAGGATTGCTATAGTCAAACTGGCAGACGCCGTCCGGACCGATCACGATCAAGGATTTGGGCCCGGGAATAATGTCTACGGACTTCATTGATTGTAAAAATTCCAATTGATTTTGATCAATTCCCATGACATTTGCCACATTAAAACTTTTTAATCCATGAGTACCTTCGGCTATATACAGATGCTCACCTTTTAAAGCCAATCCATGGGGATTCAGCATGGGATATGATTTTACCAGCTTAGGCTTAGTAAGTTCGGCGATGTCCACAACCTGAAGTTCATTCACTCCATTCCAGCAATTTCGTCCGTTTCGTAAAGTAACGAAAGCGAATTTTTCATTGACTACGACTGGATCACATGCTCGAAGATGCTCGAAAACTGACATTTTGAGTGGATTCGATGGAATTTTCGCATCATAAATATGCATTCCTGAATTAGATCCGATAAACAGTTTTTGTTGAAACGGAAAAATAGTCTCTATTCCCCAGCCGAGTTCGATGTTTTTTAGATGCTTAGGTTTGGCAGGTTCTTTCACATCAAATACCCTTAAACTGTAATCATCCACTGCATAGAGGTGTCCACTCATCAAGGTAAATCGAGCCATCGAACCACCTTGCCCATAACTTTGTGCCGCTGCTGAAAAGTTGGCCGCAAAACCGAGGCTCTCCGAAGCTCTGAAAAACCCATGATCCATAAAATCCCGATTCGATTCACTGGTAATTACCGAGTCCTTGAAAGTAAGGATCACTCCGGTATCCGAGGTGGAATACATATGATTAAACACATCCTTCACTCGCTCTACCATTTTGATTGAGCGGATATTGCTGATGTCGAAGACCACCAGATCCACGTAATTGTCGGCATAGAGCATATTGTTGTTGACGGCCAGATCCACATTGCCCACTATTGGAATGAAATTGAGGTTGATTGGAGATGCAGGATTGGAGTTGTCCAGAATATGAATTCCCTCCTGGGGTTCATTGATCAGCAGGTAATTTCCATAAATGTAGATTTTACCAGGACTCTCGAGCTGTTGAGCCGGCTCAATCGTGATTGATTTGGCGCGCACATCACTCATTTGGAGATAGACTGGCACCATTGCACGGTAAGTGAAAGTGGAAGAGATTTCGTCTTGACAGGATGCAAAGAGGAGGGAAGTCATCAACACTAAAATGATCGAGAGAGGTCTAAAAGTTTTCATGGGCAGAAAGAGTTGATTGTGAGATAGTAGGACACTTAACTTGGGTACGAAAAAATTAAGCGATTCGCTACAGGTATTTTCCTTTATTTTTAAAATTATTTTTTTTAATCAACAGGTAATTTCGCTTATAGAAGTTTTTAAACAAAGGGAATTCAATTCTAGAACGTTACAATCAATTGGATTTCGACTTCGGCAATAGATAACTTTCACATGAAGCTTTCCAAAAGGATTATTTTTTATGGATTTCAAAAGCAGTTTTAGCAATTTCTTTATCTTCACTTTATGACCTTAGAATATTACCGAGCCTATTGTCTCGAAAAGCCCGGAGTCACCGAGGATACCCCATTCGATGAAGATGCACTTTGCTTCAGGGTGGGTCAGAAGATTTTTTCGATCTGTTCAATCGAGCAATTTCAATACATCAATCTGAAATGCGATCCGGAATGGGCGGCCCAATTGCGCGAAGAATACATCGGTATTACGCCCGGATATCACATGAATAAAAAGACCTGGAACTCGGTTTCCACACAGGGAAATGTTCCCGATAAATTGATTTTGGAATTGGCGGACCATTCCTATGACTTAGTTTTGGGATCCTTACCCAAAAAAATCCAAGCAGAGATCCGTCCATGACTTATTTGAAGATCGATTCCGTTTCCAAATCTTACGGAGTACAAGAGGCACTCAAGCCGGTTTCATTTTCACTCCAGAAGGGAGAGTTTCTAAGTATCGTGGGTGAAAGTGGCTCCGGAAAGAGCACTTTGCTTCGGATCATGGCAGGTTTGGAAGTTCAGGATCAGGGGCGGGTATTTTTAGGAGAAAAGGAAATTCTTAGCCCAAAGCATAAGATTGTGGCCGGATATCCGGAAGTGAAACTGATCCATCAGGATTTTCATCTTTTCCCAAACAGCACCGTTGCCGAAAACATAGCCAGACCGCTCCTTCAATTTGACAAGACGTATGCGAAAGAGCGGGTTGAGAAATTAATTCAAATGCTTGGCTTGGAGCAGTACAAAGATCGTCTGCCCAGAGAGCTTTCGGGAGGACAGCAGCAGAAAGTAGCAATCGCTAAGGCATTAAGTGTAGAGCCTGAAGTGTTATTGTTGGATGAGCCCTTCAGCTCGCTGGATTCAATCCAAAAACACCGGCTTATTGCAGAGCTAAAATCAAGTTTCACCCAGATGGGAACTACAGTGATTTTTGTCACCCATGACCTGGATGATGCGCTGCGACTAACCGACAATCTGATGATTCTGCAAGCAGGTAAAGTAGTGCAACAGGGAGATTCAAGGACACTATGCCAGCAGCCTAAGTCAAAATATGTGGCTCGGCTTTTTTCTCCGGTCAATCTCATCTCCAAAGAAGCCAAGACCTATATCCGGCCAAATGAAGTCAAACTGAGGACAAAAGGGGGGCTGCTCGCTCATGTGGAGGACAGCCGGTTTTTGGTGCATTTCAATTCCCTTCAGATCCGTCTCAAAGACTCCGGTCAGCTCTGGGAGGTAGATGATCCACAGCGAAAATATAAAATCGGGGAACGTGTGTATTTATCCTGGGATCCGGAAAAAGTTTTGACCTTAAAATAAACTTAACCCCTCCAGGTCCAAAGCGATCTAACATCAAGGGGAAAAGATAATTTCAAATTGTCACTTAATTGTAGATAGAGCTATTCAAAGAAGTAGCTGATGATATTCGGAAGTAAATGCATCAAAAATTTGACATCAATGGCCAATAAGAACAGATTTTTACTTTCGATCATCTATGAAATTAAGTTGATTTTCAACAAAATCATTCTTTGGCTGGCGATCAGATTGGGACTGCTTCGATCCATTATCATCGTGCCCTACCATGGCTATGGTTATGGAAGGGAACTCTTTCTGGTGGGACGAGTGCTCAAAGACAACAGCGTGTCAGAATCCAGTCCTGAGGATAGTGTCTGGCGGAATGTCAGGAGGATGATCCGGCGGTTTCGTACTGTGGTGATTCCGGGAGTTAGAGTCCAAGCTAACTTTCAGGGACAGGTATTTACTGCCCTGACCAATGAGGAAGGCTATTTTGAATTCGAACTCCACCTTGAAAAACCTTTGGAAGGAAATTCTGATTCGTATAGTGTTTCGCTGACATTGGTGGATCAGGTATTCCCCAGACAGCCTGAAGTCAGGGCTGTGGGTAAAGTTTTCGTCCCTTCGGGAAAAATTGATTTCGGGATCATTTCGGATATCGATGATACCATAATTCCAACTGGAGCGATGCGGCTCGGGGAAATGCTCAAAACTACTTTTTCGAAAAATGCCTACGCCAGAATCCCGTTTACCGGTGTGCCTGAGTTGTATCAGGCGCTAAAGCGTGGAAGTGATGGCATAGAAAGTAATCCATTTTTCTATGTGTCGAGTAGTCCCTGGAATTTATTTGATTTTCTGCAGGAACTTTTACAGGTGCATGACATTCCAAACGGTCCATTGATGCTTCGAGATATTGGCCTATCCCGCACCGAGCTTATTTCCGGAGATCATGAGAAACATAAGCTGGAACAGATTCGAAAGATTTTGAAGCTCTATGACTCCCTGCCTTTCATTTTGATTGGGGATAGTGGACAGGAGGATCCGGAGATTTATCTGAAAATTGTCCGTGAATTCCCAGGAAAGATTTTGGCAGTAATCATTCGGGATATCCATGAATCGCGCAGGGAATTTGTGCTGGAGAAGAAAGCAGAAATGGAACGACTGGACGTAAGGGTGCTGCTTGGCAAAAATACCGAAGAGGCAAAAGCTTTTTTCGAATCCAATTATTGGCTTCCCAACTGATAATCAACCCGGACAAAAACCCATTGTACCCATTCCTTTTCAAATCCGGAGGGGGTGATTCTTTCCAAGCCAAAATGAATTTTTAGCATAAAAGTCCCTATGCCCTACATCCAAAAAAGTCAGGATTCTGCAATTAATCCAAAACTGAGATCAATATCCGCAGAATCCTGGCTGAGAATGGACTTTCAAAGATTAATCATGTGCGCCATGCGCTCCATGTACATGCCCGTGCTCCAATTCCTCTTTGGTAGCATTCCGGACTTCCAGTACTTTTCCTTCAAAGTGCAAGTCGAAATCTACCAGAGGATGATTGAAATCAAGCAATAGATTCTCACCCATATCTTTGATGACTTTGGCCTGCATGGAATAGCCGTTTTCGTCCGTCAAAGGAAGAAAATTTCCCTCCTCCAACATTTCCTTGGAAAAGCCATGCTCTTTGGAAAACTGGCTCTTAGGAAGTGTGATCAGGAGTTCTTCATCGGCCGCTCCATAGGCATCTTCCACTTTGATCACAAAGTCAAACTCATCTCCCTCGGATTTATCGGCAAGTAGTTCTTCAAATTTTTCAGGCAGTCCACTTTGTCCGTAGATGAAATAAAAGGGATCTTCCTCATCTCGTACCTCTACACTGAAAGGCGCGGATTCGATATCGTCTGCATCTTTACTGACTTTAAGCTCGTAGCTGAGTCCTACCACAGCGTTTTCTTTGATTTTCATTTTCTGTTTTTTTAGAATTCAGTTTCCTTTTTATTTCAAAATTCCGTGTTTCATACGGATGGCTACGCGCTCCCGGAGTACTTCCCATTTACTTCGTGGAGTGGATTTCCCCAAGGGTTTGGTGGCCCGGAAAACAAAGTACTGATAGTCTTTTTCCTGGTAAAAAACCGGATAGGTCTCCATTTTTTCAAGGTAAAAACCATGACTGGTCAGGCTTTTGATCAGATCTCCGGAGTCCAAAGGCTGGTCGATAACCTGTAATTTTTCAGGTTCGTTTTCGATCATCCACTGCAAAAACCTTGGGGCAGGAATATGGATAAATACAACAGAATCGGGATGTGAGTGCTTCTGGATATTTGAAAACAAACCGGGATGCTGATCGACTGGGATATGCTCAAGGACATCAGGGAAAACAAAAAAATCGAAGGTTTTGCCGGGCTTGTCAAAGTCTGACATATCCGATACTTCAAAACTCAGATTAGACTGATCTTTCCAGATTTCTTTTGCTTTTTCTATACTTTCCGGAGAAATATCCACCGCCAGAACTTCTCCGTTTTTGACCTGACTGGCTAGCAAATGGGAAACAGTTCCAATCCCACAGCCAATCTCCAGGATAGAATGATTCGATTTTAGGCCGGCCTCAACCACTTTGTCCAGTATACTCAAATGACGCGAATTGATCCCCGTGAGCGCCTGCTTCTCGGCAAACTGATCGTAAAAGCTGACTACCTTTTCTTTATTCACTTCCATCGGTCTCTTTTTTAAAGGTGAAGAAAATACCGGCAACCAAAGCAGCCAGAATTAGATACTGGAAGATGATCATCGGGGTTTTGGTGGCGGTATAGCTTTTCGGAGCAAATTTGAAAACAACCTCATGCTTGCCCTCTGGGATATTCAAGCCTCTGAGCAGATAATTCACCCGAATGATCTCCGCCTCCTTGCCATCAATTGTGGCAGTCCATCCCACTGGATAATAGATTTCCGAGAATACACCCAATCCTCCCTGCTGCATGGTAGCATCATAGATCAATTCATTGGGCTGATAGGATTTCAGGTCAATCTGTCCGGCTCCGGCAGGGACTCTTTCAAACTCAGTAGTATTCAGAGTGGCAGTGGTCTTGGTATTGATCGTCCTCAACTCCTCCAATTCTGCCTGGTTGCTCTCTACGGAATTGATCTCAGAGGGAACCCACGCGGCGCCGTTTGCAGCAGGATTTTCGAAGACCGCATTGGCAGCAGAACCGGCAATAATGTACTTTGTATTGAGCATATTCAAAGTTTGGATGGACTGAAAATCAAATTCTCCTTCCTGTGCTTTTTTGATAAATGCTTCCAATTCAAAAGTGAGTTGATAGTCCAGAAGATCCTGGTAACGCCGCAGTTTGGCACCATGATATCCTCCCAGACTCTGAAAGCGGTAACTCGTTCTTGCTCCCTGAGTCAGCGATTCGGTCAGACTGATCACCCGGAAATGGGAGGCATCTTTTTCGATCTCCTGCTCCGCCGGAGTGATGGCAAAGAAATTTTCTGCAGGGTTTGGCTGGAAGGAATCCTGATTTAAATATTGTCTGTTGATCACCCAAAGATCCAGTGTAACCAGAGCCAAAAGACCCAAGCCAAGAGCCAGATCCGAAATTTTCTCCTTGATCGTAAAATAAATAAGACCAAATGCAGCTACCAGATAGGCCAGACTTTTCATTGCTGAGTATTGCAGCATGGCTTTACGGTCTTTTTGCAGTGCATCCACAAGCCAGTCCGGCAAGCCTTCATCTGCAGCACCATTGTATCGAAACATACCCGCTCCTAAAGCGATGAACAAGACTAAACCGATGACAATAGCTCCGGATATCAATAAAGGTTTAAGATTTTTGCTTCGAACCAATCGCTCCAGGGAGATCATGCCCAAAACCGGAATGGCAAAAAGGGTCATTCCCAAGGCCATGGATACTGCCCGGAATTTATTGTATCCCGGAAGAATGTCAAAAAGCAGGTAATTGAACCAACTCAGGTTTTTTCCCCAGGAAAGGAGAATTGAAAAGATAATAATCGCTCCAAAAGTGTAAAGGCTTTCTTTTGGCGCAGCCCAAATTCCCAAAATCGCCAGAAAAACCAGGATGGCACCTCCGTATATTGGTCCTCCGGTAAAAGGTTGATCTCCCCAATAGGTCGGAGCTCCTTTTACAAAGCTGTTGATCTGCTGTGGATCCAGCCCTTTGGCACGAAGGGCAGCTTCCGATGCCGAGTCGTCCGGAAGAGGAGTTTGACTGCCGCCTCCATAGAAGTTTGGGATCAATAGAGTCAGGGTTTCCAGTTTTCCGCTTGACCAGGAGAAAGCATAATCTTTGTCCAATCCTGCACCTGCAGACTCCAGTGTAGCCTCTCCCCGAGTCGAGTAAGGACTGTATTCCAGGGCTGTGGCCAATCTGCCGATATTTCCTCCAACGGCTAGTATAGCTCCTAAAATCAAAAAGCCAAGGGTCTTTGAAATCTGAGCAACGCCCTCTTTTTTCCAGTCAAAAATCAGCCGGACCAATACATAGATCACAGAAATGATCAGGGTGTAATACGTGATCTGCAGGTGGTTGAATTTCAATTGCAGCAAAAGCCCAAGGGCAAGCACCGCTGCTCCCAGGATTCGCTTTTTTTCAAAAGCCAGATGAATTCCGGCTAGGATCAAAGGAATGAGACAGACCGCCCAGATCTTGGCATTGTGACCTGCTTCCAGACTAAGCAAGTTGTAAGTATTGAAGGAAAAAGCAACTGAACCGATGATGGCAAATACTGGTCTGACTCCATAGGTCAACAATAATATGTATAAGGCGAGCATTCCCAGGAAAAGCCCGTTCACAGGATGAGGCAGCCCCAGCGTCAACACGGAAATAAGCGCATTAGTGATATCTCCCGGAAACTCCAGACTGATGAAGTAGGCCGGCATTCCGGCAAACATGGAATTAGTCCAAAGTGCCTCTTCACCCGTGCTTTCCCGGTAATCCATGGCCTCTTTGGCGGAGCCTTCCCACTGAAGAATATCCCCTTGAAAGATCACCTGATCCTGAAAAACTACCG
This sequence comes from uncultured Limnohabitans sp., assembly GCA_964521585.1. Classification (GTDB taxonomy): domain Bacteria; phylum Bacteroidota; class Bacteroidia; order Cytophagales; family Cyclobacteriaceae; genus Algoriphagus. The sequence goes on along the minus strand of CAZFSC010000089.1, from coordinate 5,896 downwards.
GGGAAAAGTAAAAGGCTACAATGGCATAGAATATTGCTACACCAATTACATGGGGGAGGATGTCTTTTTTGAAATTTAACTTCATGAAAAAAGGCTATTGTGGGAGGATTAGAGATGTTGCCGCAAATTAGGAATTTATACCCAAAACCTAAGAATCAAAAAAGTCCTAAACCTGACATGATTAGATGGGTTTGCGTTTTCGATCTGGCTCTAAAATTAGTACTTTTGCCACAAATAGCGGAATAATCACATGTTTGATAATTTAAGTTTAAAACTCGACCGTGCCTTTAAAACACTTAAGGGAACCGGCAAAATCACCGAAATCAACGTCGCAAGTACCGTCAAGGAAATCAGAAGAGCCTTGATTGATGCCGATGTGAACTATAAAGTAGCCAAGGAAGTCACTGACTCCATCCGTACAGAAGCACTGGGAAGAGATGTTTTAATTTCAGTTTCCCCGGGCCAGTTGCTGGTCAAAATAACACAAGAGGAGCTTACCAAACTGATGGGAGGATCCAAGTCGGATATTAAGCTCAGCGGTGATCCGGCAGTGATCTTGATTGCCGGTCTGCAGGGTTCGGGTAAGACTACGTTCACCGGGAAGCTGGGAACCTATCTGAAGAAGCAGGGACGGCAGGTACTTTTGGTGGCCTGTGATATCTACCGTCCTGCGGCGATTGACCAGTTGAAAGTGCTCGGAGAGCAGATCGGAGTGGAAGTCTATGCAGAGCCTCAGAATAAAAACGCACTGGAGATCGCCAACAACGCGATTGCCTACGCCAAAAAAACAGGTAAGAAGACAGTTATCGTCGATACCGCAGGTCGTTTGGCCGTGGATGATCAGATGATGAACGAGATCGAAGCACTGAAAAAAGCGCTAAATCCTTCAGAGACACTTTTTGTAGTGGACTCGATGACCGGTCAGGATGCGGTGAATACCGCGAAGACCTTCGACGAGCGCTTGAATTTCGACGGGGTAGTATTGACCAAATTGGATGGGGATACCAGAGGTGGAGCGGCGATTTCGATTCGCCACGTGGTGAATAAGCCGATCAAATTCATCTCTACCGGGGAGAAAATGGAGAATCTGGATATTTTCTATCCGGATCGTATGGCTCAGCGAATCCTGGGAATGGGTGACGTGATTTCCTTGGTAGAGCGTGCCCAACAGTCTTTTGACGAAGATGAGGCAAGACGAATCAATGCAAAAATCCGAACCAATAATTTCAATTTTGACGATTTTCTTTCCCAGCTCGAGCAGGTGAAAAAGATGGGAAATATCAAAGACCTGATGGGTATGATCCCGGGGATGGGCAAAGCCATGAAAGGCTTGGATATCGATGATGATTCCTTCAAACCAATCGAGGCCATCATCAGAAGTATGACTCCGGAAGAGCGATCCAATCCAGATCTCATCGACGGAAGCAGAAGAAAGCGATTGGCAGCCGGTTCAGGTAGAACGATCGTGGAGGTCAACAATCTGATGAAGCAGTTTGGCGATATGCGCAAGATGATGAAGCAGATGAATAAAATGGGCGGTGCCAAAGCTGCCCTTGGGAAGATGATGCCGGGGATGGGAAAGCGGTAAGGGATGTAAGATTTTAGATATAGGATTTTAGATTTAGGATATCAGAGTGATATTTGGTTCAAGTCTTGGCGCTTGGACCTTTTTTTAAATCAGAAAGCTCAAGTCAGAAAGCTGAAAAAAGATTCATTGCGCTCTGTAGCTGCGAAGCGGTCGTCATTGCGAGGATGATAACTGCATATAGCTTTTGAAGAATCATGCCATCCGAAGCAATCTGTTTCCAGATTAAGATTGTATTTGGTTGAAATCTTTTGATCTGCCTGAAGACGGCTGGCAGGCGTGGACTATTTTTTAAATCAGAAAGCTCAAGTTAGAAAGCTGAAAAAATCAATTCCAATAAAAAACGGTTCAAATCGGAAGATTTCAACCGTTTTTTTAAAGGGTATAGGCTTTTAATTTATCAAACTTTTTAATTAGTTCAGCTTACTTTCCATTTTTCTCCATCCACTCGTCGAATAGCTTTATTCCTTCATCTCTCAGCAAGTTTTCCATTTTGAGCTTTCGATCTTCACGGTCAAGGGCTAGTTCCTTATAGATCCATCTATTATCGAAACCTGCATCGGCGCTGTCTACCCGATTACTGGCATAATAGACCTTACTCACTTTTGCGAGGTAGATGGCCGCAGTACACATGGGGCAGGGTTCGCAGGAACTGTAAAGTTCACAACCTTCAAGACGGGTCGTAGACAACTGATCGCAAGCTTTTCGGATGGCCTCGATTTCTGCATGAGCTGTGGGATCATTCTTTAAGTAGGCCTGATTTCCGGATTCTCCAATGATTTGGCCATCCTTAACCAGCACTGCCCCAAAGGGACCTCCGGCACCCCTGTCCATCGCCTCTTTGCCCAAGGCAATCGCTCGACGCATAAATTGATTTTCTCGTGTATCCATGATCTAAAAAAATTGGATTCTGGCTTTAATGAATTGATTTTACTGATATTAACCCGGTAGAAGTGGAGTTGTTATCACAAAGGGTTAAACGGTTTTTGAGGCGGAAAATAAAATTTGATTATCAGAAGGACTGATGAGATTCAAAAAATGAATAGTCTTGGGCTAACTCTTTTTTTTGGAACTAGAATTTTTCAATCCTGCGTCTATGAGGATGCAAATTCCGCTATTAAACACCACAAGTGCCATTGTTCCATAAAGTACCCAGGGATGGTTGGCATATTTTTCAAATCCCGCATCTATAGCCATGGAAAGCCCTGTTCCGATCAATAGCAATCCAAAGGTTGATTGCAAAAGCCATTTTATTTTTGAGGTCATTTTAAATTTGGTTTTAAATCTTCTTTTTGAAGTTACTGTAGGGCGGGTCTAGTTAGATTTTTATTTCCAATTAACTGTCTAGGATAAAAGAGTGTAGTTGCCTTACGAAAATTTTCAGGCTCTACAGCCAATTCAAGGTAAAGATGAACTGATGCTTTTAAAGCTAGGACTCAAGCATGAAAAATGAAATTTATTGATCCAAAATTAGAATAATGGCGAAAATTTGATCTTTTGTGGGATCAATTTTAGGAATTGAAGATCATTTCAGTTCAGTCTTTTAATTTTATACTCCTGAATTGATAGTCTCAACTCATCCACCTGCTCATAAACTCCAAAAACGGTTCTTTGTAATTGTCACCCACGGTGATGGATTGGTTGCCGATATTGATCGTATTTTTGGAGACCGACTCGATATGATCCAGTGCGACGATAAATGAGCGATGCACCCGCATAAACTGATCGGAGGGAAGAAGCTCTTCCATACTTTTCAGGCTTGTCAATGAAAGCAGGGGATTTGGCTTTGAGATCAAATGAACCTTTACGTAGTCTTTGTAAGCTTCTACATAGCTGATATCCTTCAGCATCACCTTGACCAGTTGGTATTCAACTTTTAAAAAAATATAATCCGGAGTAGTGGATTCAGTCTTTTTTTGAGCCGAAGAATCAGTTTGATTTAGTTTTTCGAAGTAGGAAAATCCCTTGGTCGCAGCACTCAGAAATTCCTCGTAGCTGTAGGGCTTGAGCAGATAGTCCAGTGCTTCCACTTTATAGCCTTCTATGGCAAATTGATGGTAGGCAGTGGCAAAGATAATCCGGGTATGATCTGAATTTTTCTTTCCGTCCAAGACCCGGGCCAGCTCCATTCCGGACAAATCCGGCATCTGAATATCCATAAACACCAGCTGAACTTCGTGTTGGTTGATGAATCCCAGGGCCTCAATGGCATTGGAAAATTTCCCTACCAGCTTTAAAAAGGCAGTCTGTTCGATGAATTTACTGACCAGTTCCAGTGCAAGGGGTTCGTCATCGATGGCAACGCAATTGAGTATCATGATAGATCTATAGTAAGGCTTACCCAATACTCCTCATTGGCTTCATCTTTACCAAATTTAAGCCGATGTTTTTCGGGGTATAATAAGCTCAATCTGCGCTTGGTATTGACTAAGCCGATCCCGTTTTCCAATGCCTCCGGACTATCCGGACTCAGTGGAAAAATATGGTTTCGGGTCTCGAAGAAAAGCGTTTCGCCCATTACCTCCAGTTTGATCAGGATCTCACTTTCTTTTTGAGAGCTGACACCATGTTTGAAACAGTTTTCCAGAAAGGGCAACAGCAACATCGGGGCGATGACCAAATCCTCTTTTGGAGCCTCCACCTGGACATTGAGTTTGACTTTTGCCGAAAGCCTCATTTTCATCAATTCGATGTAATCGTTGATGAAATTAACTTCCTTACTGAGAAGCGTTTCGTCCTTTTGGTTTTCATAGAGGACGTAGCGCATCATTCTGGAAAGTTTTAAGAGCGCATCCTGGGCTTTTTTGACATCCAGGTTGGTCAGCGAGTAGATATTGTTTAGCGTATTGAAAAAGAAATGCGGATTGATCTGAGCCTTTAGGTAAGACAATTCGGTATTGATCCGCTGCCGGTCGAGTTCTTTGCGAATGGTCTCATCCCGCTGCCATTTCTGTACCGAGGCCACGGAAGTACTGATTCCCAGGGCAAGCAGGAAGAGCAATAAATGAAAAACATCTCCGGAAACCCATCTGCCACTTGGTTTATATGGCTTATTGGGATTAAATGCTTGGTGCATAAGTTCCTGCAGATGGATAAGATTTTCAAAATAAATAATGAGACCAAAGTAGAAAACAACTCCGATTAGCAGGATCAGCAGATACATATATATTCTTCCCTGGAGAAGAAAGCGTGGCACGAGGAAAAGCAGGTTAAGGTAAAAAGCTATCGAAAGCAGTATGCCCAAAAAGATCTGCTTCCACCAATATTGAACCGGTACATCTACCCGCCAGGAAAGTGGGGATAATAATAAAAGTACGATTCCCAACATGGTCCAGCCAAGTACGTGGATCAAAACTGAGACTCTTTTACTTTTATTCTGAGAAGGTGTAGCCATTTTTTACAAATTATGATGCCAAGCTAAATAATCTTTTCCCTACAGATCAAATACAATCTACCAAAAGCCAGTTTTTGCCGCTGAAGACTCAAGTTCAGCAGATTAAAGCCCGTTTGGATAGGTTTGGATTTTTTATCCGGTGTAAACCTGTTTTTGTCGATGAAACCCTCCCTGTGGTCTATTAGCGTCGAAAAATAAAAACATTCCCTGTTTTTTTGGGGTATTGGAATGTGAGTCGACTGCAATATCCATCCAGATCAACTCAAAAGACATTCTTTAAAAGTTCTCAAAACACCAATACCACATGAAAAATTTAATCAAACTTCTCGTTTTTACCTTGTTTTTGGTTACGGGAACCGCTTTTTCCCAACAAAATGCCCAGCAAAACCAACAGCCGGCGAGAATCATTGGCACTGCAAAAGACCTGAAAACTGGAGAGCCAGTGGCTTATGCGACTGCCGCACTTTTCAAATCGGGTTCAGAAACCAATATAGCCGGAGGAGTGGCAGATGATGAAGGAAAATTCTTTATTGCCGGATTTGAACCGGGAACCTATGACCTGAGAATTAGCTTTTTGGGTTTTGAAACCAAAATCATCAAAGGTATTGAGGTGACTTCTCCGACTGGCGATGTGAACTTGGGAAATATTGAACTCACAGATGAAGGCGTAGCATTGGAGGAAGTGACGGTACAGGGCCAGCGGGAATTGATTGAGGAGCGAGTGGACCGCACCATCTACAAGGCCGAAAATGACAAAACTACTGCTGGTGGAGATGCCACGGATGTGTTGAGAAGAGTGCCTATGCTATCTGTGGACTTTGATGGCAATGTGTCCATGAGAGGTAGCAGCAATATTCAGGTATTGATTGACAACAGACCTTCGGCGATTACGGCCAGCAGTATTGCAGATGCCTTAC
>CAZFSC010000088.1:0-14765 GCA_964521585.1 uncultured Limnohabitans sp. | reverse complement strand
GGAGATAATGATTTTAGGTCTGAGCAAGTAATTTTAGGACTTTCGTTTCAGTTCTAACGAATTTTTCTAATCCTTCAAAAATGGTTTGACTGATTGATTCCAAATCGCATATCCCTTTTCATTCATGTGAAGGCTGTCGGAGATGAAAATCTCTGGCATCGGTCTTCCGTTTTTATCCAACATGGCATCCCAAATGTTCATGAAGTCAACTCCATTATGTGTAGTGGCATATTGGCGAAATAGATCATTTAATACTTCGTAAGAAGTTTTTAATTGCCATCGGGAGGGGCTAGGCTTTGGACTGATCAGGACGATGGAAGTTTCAGGGAGTTGCTGATGAATTCTCTCGACAAGCAGATCCATATCTGCCATGATTTGGGAAACCGGTTTTCCGGCATTCAAATCGTTGTCCCCTTCATAGATGAATACTTTGGTAGGATTGTATTGGAGTACTAATTCGTCCAGGTGAAGAAGCAAATCGGAAGCTTGAGAGCCTCCGAAACCAGTATTCAGGATGGATATTTCAGGATATTCTTCTTGCAGATTTTTCCAGAGTCTAACGCTGGAACTTCCTGTAAAAACAATTGAATTTGGTTTCCAGCCCTCATTTTCAATCCGTTCTGTAATAGAATTTACCTCTTTTTGAAAAGGAATTTCCTGTCCAAAATCTGGACTTACACTTCCCAATAAAAGTAAAATAGTGAGTAAAAGGATTTTTGAGGATTTCATAATGTAAGATTATTATTTTTCAATAGCGTTCAGTTAATGCTCATTTATGAACACAGCGAACAGTTTCGAGGCTCGGGTTTCCAGATGGGAATTAGAGAAAAAAAAACGGAAAAAACGCGTGATTCATCCCTCATAATGTCTCTTTCGTCACATTTCGAGCCAAGAGCAGAAGATTCTAATTCGTCTTGACGTTTTTGGAAGAGTTTTAGCGTTAATTAATACATCAACCAAATCCTTTTCCCCAAATGAATCAAATTTCACGGTTTTTCTGGTTTTGCAGTGGCGCCAATTTCTCTTTGCTTAAACGAAGCCCTACAGAATCCAACAAATACATCGGAATTGGTGCGACTGTCTTTTTTACCGGAGTCTTGGCAGCCATCGCTGCGGGATACGCGCTTTACACGGTTTTCCAAAGTGTTTTTCCGGCAGTTTTCTTTGGATTACTATGGGGTATGATGATTTTCAATCTAGATCGATTCATTGTATCCAGTATGCGGAAAAAGGAAAATGCTTGGGCAGAATGGAAGTTGGCTATTCCGAGATTGGTTTTAGCGGTTTTGCTGGCTTTGGTAATTTCGAAACCCTTGGAATTGAAAATGTTTGAACGGGAAATCAATCGAAAATTAGATGAGAAAAAAACTGCTTTTATCGCCGAAACGAAACTGAATCTGGCAAAAGGATTTCCTGAAATCCAGGAATTGGAAGGCAAAATCGATACGCTTAAGGCAGAAGTGAATGAGGCAATAGCTTTCCGGGATCAGCTTCAGCGTGAATATGATGCCGAGCGTTTTGGCGAGAAAACCTCAGGGACCAGCGGTATCGTTGGCTTAGGTACCAATGCCAAAAAGAAAGAACAACAACTGGACGCAGCCGAGAAATCACTCCAGGAATTAAGAGTTAGAAATCAGGTCCGGGTGGACACTTTAGAAGCGCAGATTCGCGAATTTATTGCTTTACGGCAGGCTGAATTTGAAAAACAACAACCAGGTATCGAAGGTTTTGATGGGTTGGCTGCCCGAATGGAAGCGTTGGATCTTTTAACCAAAGAATCCTCTGCTATGGCTTTGGCTAATATCTTTATCATTTTACTTTTCATCGCCATTGAGACGGCTCCGATTTTTGTAAAGTTGATCTCGCCTAGGGGACCTTATGACGATTTACTTGAATTGGCTGAGGACAGAGTGAAGCTTTTCAAGGGAGAAAAATGGATCAAAGCCAAAGGGGAATCAGAAGCTCGTGTGGGCTATTTCCAGGACACCCATTTCTACTCGACTGATTTGAATAAGGAAAAAACCAATCGGAAGAACAAAGTTCAGACTGAAGCTGAAATTCAGGAAATTGAGAATCGCTATCGGAAATAAGATTTACTGTAGTTCAATTTGCTTGTCTATTGTCATTTCCGATTTCGTTCAGCTGATCCATCGTTTTGGATACTGATTTCCATTCTGCAAAACCCACGATTTTGATTAAAAACATCAGAAGTTTACCAGGATTAATTAATTTTTCGGCAATTCTGGATATTTTTTTGTCACGATTCTGAATTTGAGATTCTTGATCGGAAGCCAAATGATATTCGCCAGCAAATTTCCAGGCACCATCGCGTGCGAGTTGGATGGAAAAGTTGAGAAGCATTTCATCCTTTCCTTTTGCTAAGGGAATTAGCCAGCCGAAAATAGGAGAGATGGTGCTGATATTTGATTTTACATCATCAACCAGTTCTGCCAAAATGGAATTGATTTGATCGAAATCGCGCTTGATTAGGTTTAAATTCTGACCCTTCATTGTTTCGGAAGCGGCAATACCAAGGTCGAGATTAATATGAGCATTGATTCCCAGAAACAAATGCTGCAAAACCAAATAGCTATTTGACCTGGAAGCTTCAAAGGCAACCTCCCAACTTCGGGTTGTTTTTTCATTTAAATGCCAAATTTCATATGCTTCTATGAATCGTTTCGCAAAAAGCACATCCAGCCGTTCCATTCGTTGGTTGTCTTCAAATTCCTGATTTTCGACACCTTGCTTGATCCGGAGGGTCACCAGTCTGTACATGACCGCGAAATAACCGATCCGTAATTCCTTGGCTTTACATTCATTCACGATACCGTCCATTCGAATCAGAACTTCTGCAATTGATTTCATGCGTTTGTCTTTAGAATTTTATAGACCTTTTGGGATCTCACTCGGTGAATAATCATCCAATTGGGACTTCTTAGTCATGCTCGATTCCATCTATATTTTATTTTAAAAAGTAAGGTGAAATGTGCAATATGCTCGTCCCTACTATATGATAAGGCTTTATTCTGGACATTTCATGGGGTTTTCAAAAAGAAATTTTCCAGTAAATCGCCAACAAAATAGGCCACAAGTGCTGCCAGCAATCCCAATAAAACGGTTTCTGAAATACTTCTGAAGGCAGAAGTCTGATTTACCACACTTTTGAGCAGTCCCACCAGCATAAATGCCGTCCCGGTCAAGATGCTAGTCCATAGGAAAATATTGATCTGAATCTCACTGAAAAAATCCCAGATGTAAACCATCAAAGGAATAAATCCCACGAATATGAATGAGATCAGTGTCGCCAGACCGATTCGAAACGGACTCTTGATTTCTTGCATCATTTTGAGTTCATCTTTCATCATTTCAGCTACCCAAAGGTCTTTATTTGAACAGATCTGATCTACCACTTTATCAAGCAATTCTCCTTTGAATCCTTTAGCCTTGTAGATTTCGGCTATTTCCTCCCGTTCCGAGTCTGGCATATTTTCCACTTCCCAGTATTCGATGTCCTGATGCTTCTTGAAATTCTCCTTATCGCTTTTGGCAGAAAGATAAGCTCCCACGGACATCGAAAATCCATCAGCGAGTAGATTTGCCATTCCTAAAATGATTATAATCCCAGTATCCAGGTTGGCACCAAATCCTCCTGCCACTACAGCAAAAGTCGTCACGGCCCCATCAATACCACCGTAGACAAATTCCCGGAGGTAGTTCTGAAGATTACCAAATCGGCTGTTTTCCTGATGAATGAATGGTTCTTTCATTATATCTAAATTTATCCACTTAAAACTTACTATCCTTCCTAGTGATTTCCTGATTTTTAAATTCAGCTTGACGCAATGTTTCAGCTAATAGAATGTTGGATTGCTCAGCTTTATTTTTAGGGATGGGAAAAGGTAAATTCAAATTTTCCCTGATGCACAATTGATTTGACAGATAAGAGATCAACGAGCTTTTGTCAAGGTTCACTGGCTTAGATGTTTTTTCAAAACCTTGAAAGGAAGTAATTGTCGCTGAAATCAGGAATACCATAAAAAATGAAAAACACCGGAAATGTAGTTTCATATGACTCACGTTTCAACTCAAGGTACTAAATACTTTTATGGTGCTTTCCTTATTCAAATGAAAATCAGGATTATCAAATAAATAAATAAATTATTTTTTGAAATTATGTTTATGTCAGCACTTTTGTTAAGTTTAAGAAATTTTGATAGGCATAAAAGTTCATGAACTTGCTTGTTTGCCAAAGTTTATATGGTTTTAATTAATTTACAATAGACCCAATTGGGAGTCTTTTTTCGAAAAGGCTCCTTATTTTTTGCGCGCTATCGGAGATGGTTTTGTTAAAATTGGAAAAAGTGGTTTTATAATTTACCGATATTTTCAGATTTGATGTAAAAAATTCAAAAAGTGGTTTTGGGATTTAGAGTTTATGCTTGATAAATGAAATTTGGTTTTTGAGTTTAAAATCAGCGAAATCTTAGTATAAATTTCGTGAGTTGGGATTTTGAAAAAATATGAAAACCCGTTTTTTTCCAATTCAAAGAAGGATTTCTTTACCTCTTTTTACTTTTTATTCAATATTTTACTCTATTCCCGACTTCCGATTAATTATTTTGAAGTTGACCAATCAGAGCCTGTTTTCTTTTGTCGAAAGAATACATACTCATTATTCTGGCTCTTGATTCGATTTTGATTAAGTTTTTATCGTTTTCAGATAGGTTTTGCAACATGCTTTCTAGCTCGATAACGGACTTATCCTCCAAAATAAGTTGATTCATTCCTATGATTTCCGGAATTGCTCCTACGGCCGAGCCGACTGGTATACATCCAGAGGCCATCGCTTCTCCCAGGGCATTGGGAAAACCCTCGGAAGTAGATAGTTGCAGGTAAAATTGATGGGAATTGTAAAATTCCAAAAGCTCCAGAGGTGACATTTTTCCCAGAACCTTTACGTTTTTATTGGGTGAAATATATTCTGGATCACCGACCAAACTAAATGACCAACTGGGCTGCCTTTCTGCCAGTCTTTCGATCAGATCGTAACCTTTGACCATAGCCCTGGAAGGATTGGAAGTTCCTGTGGCCACGGAGATAAAGCTCATTGGTACTCGTGATTTCCCTAAATCCTTCCAAAAATCTGTGTCAAAACCATTTGGGATCACCTGAATTGGTGTTTTCAGATCCGGAATTAAGTGGAGTAATCCTTGTCTGGAATCTATCCTAGGATCATACTTGTAATCCTGTTTGACTAATGCCTCCGCTACAGGAAGAATCAAGGAACAATTTTTAAAAGAATATACCGTAGCTATTCGCAGCCACTTCTTTCTGAAATTCCCATATCCAATTTCTGGCATATTCATGCAATCGGTGCCTCCTGCCTGGATGATACATCGTTTTCCAAATAATTTCCCGAAACAAACCGGAAGTACACTGTGGTATCCACCGAAAAAGCAGAGGTATTGGCTGGTATAAGGCAAAAACCAGAGCAACTGAAAGAATTGGAGCAGAAAATAGAAAGGAAGCAAAAAGGGGCTCTGGGTGAACTCCAGATCTCTTACTTTCATCTCCGGTCGGATCATTTGCAAGTCCCGATCAATAAAGGCTGTCCGAACTGGAAAGGTGTAGATAATCATTGATTCAAGATTGCCAATTTCGGGTGGATAAAAAAAGGAGAGTCATAAACTCCCCTCAATACTAAATCATATTACCAGGTTCACGATTTTCCCTGGAACGATAATTACCTTTTTTGGAGGTTTGCCTTCCAGCCACTTTTGAACAGTTTCGTCAGCCAATGCTGCTTTTTCGATTTCCGGTACAGCTAGCGAAAGTGGTAAATCCAACTTTGCTCGCATCTTTCCATTGATCATGACCGGATATTCAAAATTGCTTTCGACCAGAAATTCTTCCTTAAATTCAGGAAAGGATGCTTTGGTGATGGATTCCGAATGACCTAGCAAACTCCAAAGCTCCTCGGCGATATGCGGAGCATAAGGTGATACTAAAATCGCCAATGGTTCCAATATCCCTCTTTTGTTACATTTCAGAGAAGTAAGTTCATTTACACAAATCATAAAACTGGAGACCGAGGTATTGAATGAGTGGTTTGCCATATCCTCCTCCATCTTTTTGATGGCTTTGTGCAAAGCCTTCAACTCTTCCTTTTTCGGACTTTCATCGGATACCTGAAACTCCCCAGAAGGATTGTGATATAGATTCCAAAGCTTTCTCAGGAATTTGAAAACACCGTCAATTCCATTGGTATTCCAAGGCTTGAATTGTTCCAATGGACCTAGAAACATCTCGTAGGATCTTAAAGTATCTGCTCCGTATCGCTCGATGATATCATCCGGATTGACCACATTGTACTTCGACTTGGACATTTTTTCAACCTCAGCTCCACAGATGTATTTGCCGTCCTCCAGGATGAATTCCGCATCGGCCAAATCAGGTCTCCAAGCTCTGAACTTGTCAAGATTTAGCTGATCATTATAGACGATATTCACATCTACGTGCATGGCAGAGGTGTTGTAATTGTCTTTCAAGCCCAAACTGACAAATTTATTTTCTCCTTTGATTCGATACACAAAATTCGATCTTCCCTGGATCATCCCTTGGTTGATCATTTTTTGGAAGGGCTCATCTATTGGTACTAAACCTAAATCAAACAGGAATTTGGTCCAGAATCTGGAATACAACAAATGTCCAGTCGCATGCTCAGAACCTCCGATATATAAATCCACGGCTCCCCAGTATTCGGCTTTGGCTTTGTCAACAAATTCTTTGTCATTATTAGGGTCCATATAGCGGAAGAAATACCAGCTCGATCCGGCCCAGCCAGGCATGGTACTCATTTCAAGTGGAAATTCTCCCTCAGAAGTCTTATACGTCCAGTCCTTGGCCCGGCCCAGTGGAGGTGCACCATCTTCAGTCGGCAAATATTTATCCACTTCAGGCAAGACAAGCGGCAGGTCTTTTTCATCGATCAGATAGGGCAGACCCTCTTTGAAATAAACGGGGAGTGGTTCTCCCCAATAACGCTGTCGGGTAAAAATTGCGTCCCGCATCCGGTATTGGATTTTGCCTTTTCCGATTCCTTTTTCTTCAAGAAATTCTATGGCTTTGATCATTGCGTCTTTCATGTAAAGACCAGAAATAAAGCCGGAATTGATGATTAGTCCACCTTTGCCCGGGAAAGATCCCTCGGCCATAGAGCCTTCGATTACTTGTCTGATTTCAAGCCCGAAGTGTTTCGCAAAGTTGTAGTCCCGCTCATCATGAGCAGGCACGGCCATCACAGCCCCAGTTCCATATCCTGCCAAAACATAATCAGCCACCCAGATTGGAATCTCCTCACCGTTAAAAGGATTAATGGCATATGAACCGGTAAATGCACCTGAGATGGTTTTCACATCGCTCATGCGTTCCCTTTCTGAGCGGTTTTTGGCTACTTCAATATAAGCTTCCGCGGTTTCCCGCTGATCTGCCGTGATCAACTCTGCAGCAAGATCAGACTCCGGAGCCAAAGCCAAATAAGTGACCCCATAGATGGTATCGACCCGTGTTGTGAAGACTTTTATCGTTTCTTCTGAATTCTTCACCTGAAAAATCACTTCAGCCCCGATAGACTTTCCGATCCAGTTTCGCTGCATTTCTTTGATCGGTTCAGACCAATCTACTTTTTCCAGGCCCTGAAGTAAGCGGTCTGCATAGGCAGTAATCCGCATTGACCATTGCATCATTTTCTTTCGCTCGACGGGATGACCACCTCGCTCGGAGAAACCGTCTTTGACCTCATCATTCGATAAAACCGTGCCTAGCGCAGCACACCAGTTGACCGTAGTCTCTGCCAGGTAGGTGATTCGGTATTTCAAAAGCATCTCTTGTTTTTCAGTTGCTGAGAAAGCTTTCCAAGTCTCAGCTGAAAATGCAGGAGTGTCCTCATCACAAACCGCATTTACGGTTAGATTTCCATTTTTTTCAAATCTTTCTATCAATGAATCGATCGAAAGTGCTTTGTCAGCATCCTGATCGTAATAGCTTTTGAAGAGTTGCATAAAGATCCATTGCGTCCATTTGTAATAGGAAGGATCAGATGTGCGCAGTTCTTTGCTCCAGTCGAAAGCAAAGCCAATGTTTTTCAATTGCTCTGTATAGCGGGCAATATTTTGCTCGGTAGTGATGGCGGGATGCTGACCGGTTTGTATGGCATACTGCTCAGCAGGTAATCCGAAGCTGTCGTAACCCATTGGATGAAGTACATTATAGCCTTTGAGCCGCTTGAATCTGGCCACGATATCTGAGGCAATATACCCCAGGGGATGTCCCACATGTAGCCCGGCACCGGAAGGATAGGGAAACATATCCAGCGTGTAAAATTTCGGTTGGTCCGGATTAGGTTCTGCGAGGTAAGTTTGATTTTTCTCCCAGTAAGCCTGCCATTTTTTCTCGATTTCCCTGAAATTGTACTCCGCCATGATTTGAATTGGTGATGATTTTTAAGCTAAACGCTTGCAAAAATAGAAAAATCAGGCGGGTTTGGTAATCAAATATCCAATTCATCCCGGTTTTGAATTCACTCCATTGGTCAATTTTTTTTCCATGGGACATTCCTTTTTCTTATTTTCCACATCAAATCAAACCCCAACCAAATGAATAATTCACTGAAAATAGGAGTGCTTGCTGTTTCACTGGCGATTCTTGGGCTTTCCCCTGAGGCGTATTCCCAAAAGAAAATGTCAGCAAAACAGATTGAGGCATTGAAGCAAGAGGCAGCGTCTCTGGTCCAGCAAAACGAAAAATTGACCCAGGTAATGGTTGATAAGATCTTCAGTTTTGCCGAATTAGGATTCCAAGAGGTAGAGTCCTCACGGTACTTAACTGGGATCTTGGAGCAAAATGGGTTTACTATCGAACGGGCAGTTTCCGGAATTCCTACTGCCTGGTTTGCCACCTGGAAAAATGGAGAAGGTCCCGTGATTGCTCTTGGTTCTGATGTAGATGATATTCCAAAAGCCTCGCAATATCCAGGAGTGGCCTATCACAAACCAATTGTGGAGGGTGCTCCCGGTCATGGTGAAGGACACAATGCAGGGATCCCGCTTAATATTACAGCAGCCCTTGCGGTGAAAAAAATCATGGAGCGGGAAAATATCGGAGGAACTTTGGTGCTGTGGCCGGGAATTGCTGAAGAATTGGTTGCTGCAAAAGCATGGTATGTTCGGGACGGACTTTTTGATGGAGTGGATATTTGTATTTTCACCCACGTAGCAAATAACCTTGGGGTGAGCTATGGACAAGCGTCAGGGACAGGGTTGATTTCCGTGGAATATACATTTACCGGGGAAGCAGCACATTCAGCCGGATCCCCTTGGCGAGGCAGGAGCGCGCTGGATGCCGCTGAACTCATGAATGTTGGCTGGAATTACAAGCGGGAGCATCTCGACCCTTTGAAGCGATCCCATTCCATCTTCACAGATGCAGGAGACCAACCAAATGTAGTTCCCTCTAAAGCTTCCATCTGGTATTATTTCCGGGATGTGAATTACGATGGCATCATGGAAATGTATGAAATAGCCAATAAAATGGCTGAAGGTGCCGCAATGATGACTGACACAGAAGTAAGTTCAAAGATTTTGGGAACAGCCTGGCCCCGTCACTTCAATAAAGTGATTGCCGAAAAGATGTATGCAAATATTTTGAAAGTAGGCTTACCAACCTGGTCTGAAGAAGATCAGGCTTTGGCTAAGGCAGTACAAACTGAAGTTGGGTCCAAAAAAATAGAAGGACTTGCGACCAAACTGGATACACTAGGTCTTCCGGTGAAAGAACCAGTATCAGGCGGTTCAGATGATATCGGAGATGTATCTTGGGTGGTACCGACGGTGACTTTAAGGTTCCCTTCCAATATTCCCGGACTTCAGGGACATCACTGGAGCAATGCGATTGCGATGGCCACACCGATTGCACATAAAGGGGTGACTGCAGGTGCAAAAGCAGAGGCAATGACTATTTTGGATTTCTTGCTGCGGCCGGAATTGGTGGATCAGGCTTGGGACTATTTCAAAAATGTCCAAACCAAAGAGGAAATCTATAAGCCAATGATTACTGCTGATGATGCACCACCAGTGTACTTAAATACTGATATCATGAATCAATATCGGCCTGCTCTGGAGCGGTTCTACTATGATGAAACCAAATATGATACTTATTTGCAGCAACTTGGCGTGAAATACCCCACGCTGAAAAAAGACTAAAATAAACTTATCGGAGGTAAAGCTTTGGATTTAATGAGAAATCCAAAGCTTTACCTCCTTTTTAAGCCCTCCATAAAAACGAGTTTTGCATGAAATCAATAAGCATAAGAAAAGCTTCTTTGGAAGAGGTGCTTTGTGTGCATAGGCAGATTCCGGAGTTTATCGAAGAGGTTTCTGAAGATTTTTACCGCAAGCGTTTGACAGACAAAATTTGTTTGTGCCTAGTGGCGGAAAGTGAAGATGGACTTTTGGGATTTAAGGTCGGACATGAAACGAAAAATCCCGAACAGTTTTACTCTTGGATGGGAGGGGTGCTTCCAAAATTCAGAAATCAAGGTGTAGCGGAGGCATTAGCCGATTACCAGGAATCTTGGGCAATATCCAACGGGTATAAATCCATTTTTTTTAAAACCCGAAACCGGTTTCCCAGTATGATCTGTTTTGGACTTAAGCGGGGCTTTAAGATCGTGCAGGTCATTTATAAAGGTGAGGAGGAGGATTATAGAATCGTGATGAGGAAAAATATAAATAGTTAAAAATCTATAAAGTATTCAGGTAGATACAACCTTGGCACTACTTTGTCACTTTAATACTTTCAGATTACCTTTGCCCCAATATTCACCAGCGGTCGAATCACCCGCTTTACCAAAAATTCAAATGACTCTCGAACAACAAGTAGCTTCAGGCAAATTCTTGCCCTTAATGGAGGCTTTTTACACGATACAAGGCGAAGGCAGATTTACAGGGCATCCGGCCTATTTCATTCGGCTGGGAGGCTGTGATGTAGGATGTGTATGGTGCGATGTCAAGGAAAGTTGGGAAGCAGGAAAATGGCCTTTAGTCTCGATCGAAAAAATGGTTGAGGAAGCAGCCAGCTATCCCGGAAGATTGGTGGTGATCACCGGTGGGGAGCCTTTGATGTATGATTTAGGGCCTTTAACCAAGCTGTTGAAGGAAAAGGGATTTACTACCAATATCGAAACATCGGGGGCACATCCATTTTCAGGAGAATTTGATTGGGTATGTTTTTCTCCTAAAAAGTTCAAAAAACCTCATCCTTCCATCTATGAGGTGGCAGATGAATTGAAGGTAGTGGTTTTCCATCCGAGTGATTTTGATTTTGCAGAAGAACATGCTGCTTTGGTAAAAAAGTCCTGTGAATTGCGGTTGCAACCAGAATGGAGCAAAGCTGAAAAGTTCACTCCAAAAATCATTGAATATGTAAAAAATCGGCCTTTTTGGAAAATATCGCTACAAACCCATAAATTTATGGACATCCCTTAAACCCATGCGCCTCGTTTTACTAGTATTTCTGTTTTTTGCATCGCTGAGCTTTGCACAGGCACAGAGCTATTCTATAGTGGATGCGAAAGCGATTCGACTTTTTAAAGAGGCAGAGGAATTGACCTTGGCAAGAAGATATGATGAGGCGATCGAAAAATATCAGAGTGCGATAGATCGGGAAGGATCCTTCCTGGAGGCATATGTCAAGCAGGCCCAGTTACTCATCACGCAGGAGAGACTTGAAGAAGCCGAAGCGGTAGCCAAAGCAGGGAAATCCCGTCTAAACGGAAAAAACGCAACCCAGCAGCATGCCGCCGATATTGGTTGGGTTTTCACTAATTTATATCTGAATCAGGGGAAATTTATGCGTGCTTACCAGGCATTTCAGGAAATAGATCCCATTCTCGATGATTCGTTCAAAAATTCCATCTATTACAAGGAGATGAGATCGAAGATGGATTTTCTTCAAACTCAAATCGGTAATACCAGAGTGATTGAAAAAGAAATGCTTGAAAAACCACTCAACGAATTTAGACTCCAATATTTTCCGGTATTGACTGCGGATGGCGAGCAGATTTTATTTACTAAAAGGGATGGCACCCGAAATACTGACAAGGAAGATATTTATATGGCCTTCTTGTCCCCTGATGGCAATTGGACTAAACCGTCCAGTATATCTCAGACAATTAATTCCATTTACAACGAGGGAACCTGTTCCATTACAGCAGATGGAAATGTATTAATCTATACTTCCTGCGATTCCCCGGATTCGGAAGGCAGCTGCGACCTTTATATATCCTACAGAAGGAATGGACTTTGGCAAAGCCCTAGAAATATGGGAAAAAAAGTAAATTCCAGATCATGGGATTCTCAGCCATCCCTTTCGGCGGATGGCAGGATATTGTTTTTTTCTTCCAACCGTAAAGGAGGATATGGGGGAAATGACATTTGGTATAGTGTACAGCAAAATGATGGATCTTGGTCCGAAGCAAAAAATCTGGGGAACGTAGTCAACACGCCAAAAGATGAGATTAGTCCCTTTATGTTCTTTAATAATGAGATTTTGTTTTTCGCGTCTGATGGCCATCCTGGTTTCGGGGGAATGGATATCCAGCTCTCCCGAGTGGTTGATGGGGAATTCACCAAGCCTGAGAATCTAGGCCAGCCGATCAATGATCATCTGGATCAGGTTGCACTATTCATCACAGCGCAGAAAGATTACGCCTATTTTACCGAATTGACCAAAGAAGATGGAGATAATGACCGATCGCTTTTGTACCGTTTTAAATTCCCGAAGGATATTTACCTGGGAGAAAACCTGACTGTCACTGAAGGAAAGGTATTTAATTCCAAAACCGGAGAGCCCATAGAAGCTTCCTTGTCACTCGTATCCCTTACGAATGACAGTACCCTTTATCAGTTTAGATCTGATGGTAAAACAGGGGATTTTACCATGCTATATCCTGACAAAGCGATATCCGGACTTTATGTGGAGAAAAAGGGATTTATCCCGAAAATTTTCAACGTCGAGCGCGATAAACTGCAGAATGTCAAAGATCTGAAAATTCAGCTTGTACCCGTGGCTCCGGGAGTGGAGTTTGTTTTCGAAAATGTCTTCTTCGAATTCGATAGTTACGAGTTAAAAAATGAATCGATTTCATCTCTCAAAAGATTATATAAGTTTTTGATAGAAAACCCAAATGTAAATATCTTAATCGTCGGACATACTGATAATATAGGCAGTCAATCTTATAATTTACAACTGAGTTTACAAAGGGCTCAAAGTGTGAAGGATTATTTGGTCAAACAGGGGCTTCATCCTGCCCGTTTCATGGTTGAGGGCAGGGGTGATAAAGAGCCGATGGTGCTGAATAATTCCCCCGAAAATCAAGCTTTAAATCGCAGAATTACCATTAAGGTATTGTGAATAAATTGATTGATTTGCGAGGCTTGGACCAGCAAGGATTCAATGAATTTTTCAAAACTATTTTTTAAGTATTTTATTCAGTCAAATTTAGTTTTCATCTAATATTTCATTCAAATCAGTTTTTTTGTTATAAAAAAAGCCCCTTTAGATTGAATGGAAATATATTATTTCGCCAATATGATTTTTTAAGGAATAAGTATCTGTTTACTAGTCAAAAAAATATTTTTGAGAGCGGAGTAATTTTTTTTTCAAAAAATTAACTTTTGTTAACACTAAATTAACAAAGGTTAAATTCATTTAAATTCTGTAAAAAATCATTTTTCAAAATTAAATTCTGATTAATGAATTAATCCAATTTCCAAAGTTTCGTTATAATTAAATCTTTTGGAGTTTTTGGATCCTTAGCTTTTGTGATATTGCTTATTTAAATATATCATTGAGTCTAATTTAAACCATAATCAAACCAAATATGAGGAAAGTTTTACTTCTAGGACTCATGCTGATGTTGGGGAGTGCAGTAGCATTTGCCCAAAGTCGCGTGATAACTGGTACGGTCACTTCCACGGAGGATAACCTTGGAGTACCAGGAGCAACAGTTCTGGTGAAAGGAACAACTATAGGTACTGCCACAGATCTTGATGGCAATTATTCTATTAGTGTTCCAGCCGGAAGCAACGTTTTGGTCTTTAGCTTTGTTGGCTTAAGACCTCAGGAGGTTACAATTGGAAACAGAACCACAGTCAATGTGGCATTGGAGCCAGATGTACAAGCACTGTCTGAATTCGTGATCACATCTTACGGAGATCAGTCTAAAAGAGAAATAACAGGAGCAATTTCTTCCGTAAAAGGTGAAGTGTTCGAAAATCTACCTGTTCAGTCATTTGACCGTGCGATGCAAGGTAGAATTGCCGGTGTCCAGGTGACTTCCACTACTGGCCAACCAGGTGGTACTTTGAATGTACGTATTAGAGGAGTCGGTTCGATCAATGCAGGAAATGATCCACTTTATATTGTGGATGGTGTGCAGGTAAATAACGGAGGTCTTTCAGGTCAAGGTTCACAGAATGCACTTGCTTCGATCAACCCAAACGATATTGAGTCCATCGAGGTATTGAAAGATGCTGCTGCTGCAGCAATTTACGGAGCTCAGGCTGCAAATGGGGTTGTTTTGATCAACACTAAAAAAGGTAAAAAAGGAAAATCTCAAGTAAAGGTATCTGTTCAGGAAGGTATCGTGAAGCCATTGAATTTATATGATGTAATGAATGCTCCTCAGCTTGCAGAGATCAAAA
>CAZFSC010000087.1:0-14802 GCA_964521585.1 uncultured Limnohabitans sp. | reverse complement strand
CGCGATCAGGTCATGACTGTTATTTAGGATACTTTGCATGTACCGCAGTTCACTGTTCAAGTCCATTCCGGAATCTTCCAGAAAATCTTCACTCAGCATTTCAGTGAAAAACTTCACTTTTCTGCCTTTCACGATTAAAAATCTTCTCTGGAAACTTGATGTAAGCACGGTGAAGTTCCATTCAAATTGCTGGGATTCACCCATCTTGTCTTTGATGGATTTGATACTAGAAATCGTAGGCCGGATTCCATTATCAAAATAATCACTCAGAGCCTGAAGTAATTTTGGATTGGTGAAAAGTTTTTTCCAATCATCTTCAACTACTTGAAAATTATCTACAAAATATTTATTGGCATAAATAATCTCCTCAGAATCAATTAGAAATAGCGGTTCCTGCAGTTCATCAAAGAAACTGGAGATATCAAATTGATTAAAATCGGTCATGAAACAAATAACAAATTCAGCGAGATCAGGATGCTATCGAATGGGCGTTAAGATTGAAACATTCAGGCGAATTTCAAAGAAAATATTTCAATATTAATAATCCGAAACTTAATATTTCTTTTTATCAAAAGAATAAAGATTTATAAATTCACCGAAAGAATTTTAATTAAAAAAATAACATGATTGTAACTACCACCAATTCATTAGACGGGTACCGCATCGATACATACATGGGAATCGTATCAGGTGAAACCATCATTGGAGCAAATGTATTCAAGGATTTTTTTGCAAGCATTACTGATATAGTCGGAGGACGATCCGGTGCTTACGAACGCGTACTTCGGGAGGCTAAAGCTACGGCTATGGCAGAGATGGAGATGCAGGCTCGTACTTTCGGCGCAAATGCCATTATCGGTATTGACCTGGACTATGAAACTATTCGGGACGGTATGCTGATGGTGACCGCAAGCGGAACGGCAGTGAAAGCAATCAAGATTCAATAAAAATCCGGGTTATCCGGATTTTTTTAAATCTTCAATTACTTTTTCGGAGTTTGTTTTTTTCAAGAAATGATCATTTACAATCACCACTGGGGCTGATTTGCAAAGGTCCATGCATTTGGTCTTGATGATTTTACAATTGCCTTTCAATGGCTCCATTTTGCAAGCTTGATTGACTTCTTTCCCTATTGATTTTGCCCCAGACTTTTTACAGTCGGAGCCATTACATATGAATATTAGTTGTCTTGTTATCTTCATTTTTAAAGCGTTGATACATACTGCATCAAAAGCCCGGAAAGATACGCCCCATAAGTTCCCACTGCATAACCCAATACTGCAAGCAATACTCCAACCGGAGCAAGCGAGGGATCAAATGCAGAAGCCACAATGGGAGCAGAAGCTGCGCCGCCCACGTTTGCCTGTGAACCTACAGCGACATAAAAAAGTGGAGCTTTAATAAAATAAGCTACGATCAGCATGATTAAGATGTGGAAAATCATCCACACAATACCGACCAAAAACAATACCGGATTACTGAAAACGGCCCCAAGATCCATCTGCATACCGATAGTCGCAACCAGTACATAGAGCAAAACACTGCCTAATCGGGAAGCTCCAGCACCTTCAAGTTTTCGGGCTCTGGTAAAAGAAAGAAGCAGACCGGCGGTCGTCGCAATGACCACAATCCAGAAAAAGGAAGAATTGAGGGAATATTGCGCAAGTTGAGGGTAATTGATATCAATATAAGGAGCAATGATGTCGGCGAGGTAAGTTGCTATCCCGGTAATTCCAAAACCCACTCCGAAAATAATCATGGTATCCGAAAGGCTTGGAATCTTCATTAGATTTTTTCTGAAATCGGCAATTTTATCACGGAGGTCGTAGATAGCGGTATTGTCTGCTTTGAATATCCGATCGATCTTTTCGGGTTTGGATGCCCAGAATAACAGAACTGCCATCCAAAGATTCGCTACCAAAACATCCACTGCGATCATTTGACTGAATAATGCAGGACTTGGTTTGAAAACTTTCAACATTGCTGTTTGATTTGCACCTCCTCCAATCCAGGACCCGGCAATAGTGGCTAATCCCCGCCAGACCTCTTCCGGGCCATGCCCACCCAAAAGCGCTGGATAAAAATACCCCACTGTCATCAATGCCAATGGACCACCGATCATGATCCCAATCGATCCGGCCAAAAACATAGTCAATGCTTTCGGCCCCAGTTTCAGGATTCCTTTGATATCAATACTGATAGTGAATAAAACTAGAGAAGCTGGTAACAAATATCGGCTTGCCATCGGATAGAGACCGGAAGTCTCACCGGATATCCAGCCAAATGAATTGAAGAGCGCAGGGATAAAATAACAAAGTAATACCGCAGGAACGACCGAATAAAATTTTCTCCAAAAAGGATGATTACTTGATGAAGTAGCAAAAACCAATGCTAATGTGATCATCAATAAGCCGAAGACCACAGCGTCATTCGTAAATAAAGGAGTCTCTTCCATGCAGGTAGTTATTAAGGTCTGCAACAATACCAACAAAAGAGCAAATTCCCCAAAAAAACTAACTTCTTCCGTTCTCCAGAATCTGGATAAACTCTCCAAGTATCATGGCAGTCGCTCCCCAGACGACTTCATTTTCAATATCAAAATATGGGGCGTCCAATTTCATGGCTCCACCTACTTCCAGAATTTTCTGTTTCCTGGTTTCCAATTTCAGAAGAAGAGAAAGAGGCGCCTCAATGATCCGTTCAACTTCTCTAAATTCAGGCACAAAATCCGGTTTTTTCTCAGAATAGGCCAAAATTGGACTTACCAAAAAATTGCTTGCCGGTACAAATAAATCAGAAATTGAGCCAATTAGATTGACTTCATCGGCAGATACCCCTACTTCTTCAGAAGCCTCGCGAATGGCAGTTACTACCAAGCTTTCATCTTCAGGTTCCATTTTGCCACCTGGAAAAGCGATCTGGCCACTATGCACGCCCGCATACCGGGGTCTTTTGATCAGGGGAAAAAATGCATGATTAGCCTGCGGATAAATCAGAATCAAAACGGCTCCCCTTCTTACATTCTCAGCAGAATCAAAATTAAACCTTCTCGGATCTATGGGCTGAGGAGACATGGACCTTTGGGCAGCTTGACCTGGCAAAGGTCGTTTCAGCCCTTTTTGAAGTAGTTCTATTGCTTGGTTGAATTCCATTAATTCAGAGAAACCTGTTTGATCTTCTGATCCAGAAAGGAATCCCTTTCATAGTTTTTGACATATTTATCCAGTTTGAAATGCGCAACCCGATGAGTATTCACATTGATGATCCATGCCATGGGCCGGAAACCCAACTCCTCTTGAAAGTATCCCAATACAATAAACTCATTCTCATTGAGCCATTTTCCTTCCTCAAACATCCCTGAAGGACCCATAAATAGCAGACGCTCCTTCATCCCATCAGCCCGGTACCATTTCACCTCAGAATCGGGATTTAGGTAAGGTGTATCCAAGCTTTCCTGGGCCTCTATCTTATAGCTAAAGATGTCCATCGTTCCATTTCCGCCGGGATGTTCATATTGATAGGGAAACAAAGGATCACCAGGCAATATTGGATTTCGCTCGGGCATCTCCATTGGGTCAATTGAGTCTGTCATGACAAGTTCAAAATCCGATGAATCAAAATCACCCACTACAGCTGACCAATGAGAATGCCACGCATCTTTTTCTTCCAATACCAAATCCAATTGATCTCTCAATCTGCCGGCTTCCAGTTTATCCAGATCCACCTCTGCTGAGCTAACTTCCTCTCCCCCAGGAGTCCCAGTACAGCCTACTAGAGAAATCAAAATCAGGGTCAAAAAACAAGATAAACCAGAAAACCCCAAGTACAATTTATAATGCTTCATAAGCGAATAATTTTATGATCTCAAGCTAACTCTCAGCCTCTAAAAATCAAAAAAGGCCGAGATATCATCCCGACCTTTTCCTGCTCTCAAACCTATTAAACCTATTGTAGATATTCTGAATTGAATACATCCGAAAAGTATAAAATGTTTTCAAATCAAACAAACAATCGATTGCGAAAGATTTTCAAAATTTTATTCTCCCTGCGAAATTGACGTTTAAAACAGGGTTTTTTGTTGAAAATATATTTTTTAGAGGGCTGATTTTTTTTCACCAACTTTAAACTTTTCCTCTTTTCAATAATTTACCAGGAAAATGACCGAAACTATTCATCCTGCGCTAGCTGAAAAAATCCTGAAAGGTTTTAAATCTTACATGGCCTTTTTTAATAATTATACCAGACTCGCTCCTGTTCATTTCAAAGAGCGAAATTGGCAAGCAACGCAATTGAATCAACGGCAAAGGCTACGGCTTTATAAGGATCTTCTGATTCCTCTCGCCAAAGAATGTATGGATACACTGGCTGATCGAGCTACCAATCCGGCAACATGGGTTGAGGTGAAAAATCAATATGCCAAATTGATTGAACCTATGTATAACATGGAGTTGGCAGAGACTTTTTTCAATTCCGTAGTTCGAAAAATCATTACAAAGACCATCGTAAATGACGATTACATGTTTGTCTTGGAAAGACGACCTTCCTTTGAAATTCCAGAAAACAGCGATTTGCTTAGAACCTATCC
Organism: uncultured Limnohabitans sp.; assembly: GCA_964521585.1. Lineage (GTDB taxonomy): Bacteria > Bacteroidota > Bacteroidia > Cytophagales > Cyclobacteriaceae > Algoriphagus. Next base: position 10,217 of record CAZFSC010000087.1, on the reverse strand, counting down.
TGCACAATGGGGAGTAGAGCGGATCATCCGGGAGATTTTGAAGGATTATGATTTCGGAACTAAGTATATGGATATAGAGCAAGATGTCAGCTTCTTGGTCCAAAGCGTTAAAGATGTAATTCTCAGTAGATACAAGGTCTATTCAGACACGAGAACACAAATTTTGAAACCTGTTTTTTACAGAAATAAGGCTGCTTACCTGATAGGCCGGACTTATCTGGATCACAAATGGATGCCATTCATTATACCTATGATGCATGGACCAAACGGAATATTTGTCGATACGCTGATTTTTAATCCGAGTACCATGAGTAATATTTTCAGCTTTACACGATCCTATTTTATGGTTGAGGCGGAAAAACCTGCTCAGATTGTGGCTTTCCTGAGCTCGATGATTCCCCAGAAAAAAACCCACGAACTCTACAATGCGATCGGATTCAATAAACACGGCAAAACCTTACTTTACAGGGACTTTTTGCATCACCTAAGAAACAGTAAAGATGATTTCCTGATTGCTCCTGGCATTAAGGGAATGGTCATGACCGTATTTACCCTGCCCTCGCTCAACCTCGTTTTTAAACTGATCAAAGATCATTTTGAACCTCCAAAAAGCATGACCAGGCAAGAGGTAAGAGAGAAATACAAATTGGTCTCGCTACACGACCGGGTCGGAAGAATGGCCGACACCCACGAATTCGAGTACCTCAGTATTCCTCTCCATCGAATCGGACAAGAACTTCTTCAGGAACTTCGTAACACCGTCAATTCCCTCATTGAAATTACCGATGATAATTTGATTATCAAGCATCTATACACCGAAAGAAAGATGATTCCTTTAAATCTCTATCTGGAATCCTGCAGCCAGGAAGAAGGTATCTCCGTGGCGAAAGATTATGGGAGATCCATCCTCCAGCTCGCGCAGGCAAATATTTTTCCCGGAGATATGATGACCAAAAATTTTGGCCTGACAGGTCAAAAAAGAGTCATCTTCTATGATTACGACGAGATAGAATTTCTTTCGGACATGAATTTCAGAAGGAAACCAAAGGCTGAAACCTACGAACAGATTTATGCATCGGAGCCTTGGTATTCGATTGCAAAGAATGATGTTTTTCCAGAAGATTTTAAGCGCTGGATGATAGGAAGAGAAGATATCAAGGAGGAATTCATCCGCTATCATCAGGATCTTTTTGACCCGGAATGTTGGCAAAAAGTGCAGCAAAGAATAGCTTCTGGTGAATTAATCCATGCTTTCCCCTACCCTGAAGAAATCAGATTTCGACCAGATCAAATCATATAAGCGCCAATGTTTTTCCGCATTTTTCACGCGGAAACCTTATTTTTGCATAATGGACCTTCTCCATAGTGCCTCAAACCATGAATATTGAATCACCCAAACCTACTTCTTCCAAGAACTCCAAAAAGACCAGAAAATTAATTCTCCTGACTCCGGAAGATGATGAACGGCCTGTTTACATCTCCGGCAATTTCAATGATTGGGTGACACAGGATTTCCGATTTTCGATGCGAAAAGTATCAGAAGGAAAATATGAATTTGTATTTCCGGAAGGAAAGGAATTTGAAAAGGAGCTCATTTACAAATTCACCAAAGGGGATTGGTCTGAAGTAGAAATAGACCGCTACGGTAATAAAACACCGAATCGGCACTGGGACGATGAAAAGCCTCAGCGAATCGAAAAAGTAGCCAAATGGAGAAAAAACTGGCTTCCTTACCGACCAAGTCAACTCCCCAAGACTCATCTGATCTCCGAAGAATTTGAAATCCCGCAGCTCAATAAAACCCGGAAGATCTGGGCTTTACTGCCTCATGATTACGATACGGCTACTGAATCTTACCCAGTACTGTACCTTCAGGATGCGCAGAATCTTTTCAATGAAAATGCAGAATTTGGAAACTGGCAGATAGACAAAAAGCTGGCTGTAATGTCCGATTATGGTATTGGTAAAATAATCATCATCGCTGTCGAGCATGCTGAGTCAGAGCGTATTCAGGAGTATAATGTCGGTAGAACCCTCCTAGGCACAGGCAATGGTAAGCAGTACATCCGCTTTTTGACAGACACCTTAAAACCCTTTGTAGATAAAACCTTCAGAACCAAACCTGAAAGGGAATTTACAGGAATCGGGGGAAGCTCTATGGGGGGACTGGTTTCAGTATTTTCAGGATTGATATATCCGGAAGTATTTGGCAAGCTCATGGTCTTCTCCCCATCGCTTTGGGTGATACCAAAGATCAGACTGGGTTTTCTCGATTTTTTCGAACCCCTGGAAACCCGACTTTACCTTTATGCCGGTGGAAATGAAAGTGACACCATGGTCGCCCATGTGACCAAACTGAGAAAAAGACTCCTGAAGCGAGAAAGCCTGAAAGGGAAAATGAAAGTTCGCCTTAGCATCAATAAGGAAGGGAGACACAATGAAACCTATTGGAGTGATGAATTTCCAAAAGCAATCGAATGGCTCTTTTTCAGCAACAACCCTGACTAAAATCCCACATGAAATTTGAAATATCAGGAAGTCCAACTTCCAAAACAGATCTGAGAATCATCCCTGTTTTAGAGAAACAAGTGAAGCAAACCATCCAGTCCAAACTGGAATTGAGCGTTCATGATTCGGTTTTTTCAGGAAAGAAAGACAGCACTTATTTATTAAACCATCAGGATCAGCTTATTCTTTTGGTCGGGCTCGGAGAGCAACCCGAGATCCAAAACGTAGAAAAGACTTTCCGAAGAATATTATCCAAAAATTCCGATCTCATAGCTGACCAGGTCATGGTAGATTTCCCTGAATCCATGGAACCTAGTCAAATCGAATCGGCTTTGGTAGGTTTCCAGCTTGGAGCTTACAGCCTGGATTTCTTCAAAAAAGAAAAAGACAGGAAGAAAGATTTTCAAAACTTGTCAGTATTGGTAAATGCTCAAGTCGGAAATCTGGAAAATATTTTGAAACGCTCAGATAGGATCGCAAAATCAAAGATCGAGGCTTTCAAACTTGTGGATCTACCCCCAAATGTCCTCACTCCGGAATATCTTGCAGATTGGGCAAAGGCGCGTATTGACAAAAATGGACTTCAGGTAAAAGTATTTGATCAGCAGGCAGCGAAAAAAGAAAAGCTGGAGGCATTTCTGGCCGTGGCAAGAGGGAGTGCCAAAGCACCAAGGTTCATCATATTGGAACATCGGCATAACCAGGCAAAATTTCATCTCGGACTGGTCGGGAAAGGTGTCACCTTCGATACAGGCGGATTGAATATCAAGACACAGGGTATGGTCCATATGAAATCTGACATGGGTGGAGCTGCTGCAGTTTTGGCTGTGACCCAATTAATCTCAGATCTCAACTTGCCTATCAACCTGACTACCATAGTTCCTGCCGTGGAAAATGCAGTGGACAAAGACTCCTATCTTCCCAGTGAGGTGATCCAGAGCCACGCCGGTCTGAGTATTGAGGTGATTGACACTGATGCGGAGGGGAGATTGATTTTGGCAGATGGGCTTTCCTATCTGGTTCAAAATTACAATCCTGACCAATTGATTGATTTGGCAACATTGACAGGAAGCAGTGTGAGTACTTTTGGCTATGAGTGCGGTGCTTTATTTTCCAATTCGGAATCCCTCAGTTCCCAACTTCAAGAGGCTGGTATGGCTGTTGGTGAAAAGGTGTGGCCTCTTCCGATGTGGGAAAATTACCGGAAAGAAATGGATAGCGAGATTGCAGACATCAAGAATTACCATGGCAAATCCGTAGCCGGCGCGATCACTGCCGCCAAGTTTTTGGAAGCTTTCACCCATGAGCACCCAAACTGGGCGCATCTAGATATTGCAGGAGTGGCGTTTGGCGACTCAGAGTTTTCCAAAACCAAGACAGGAACTGCATTTGGTGTTCAATTATTGCTTAAATTCATCGAAAACCAATTGTAACTCATGAATCATACCAGCAAGACCTTTCTTTGTATTTCCAATTTTTTTAAAGGAAATGCATTTCTGACTGCACTAAAAAAACAAGGCAATCGGGTTTTTTTGATCACTTCTGAAAAACTAAAAGACAAACCTTGGGCATTCGAATACATCGATGAGATTTTTTACATGCCTGGGCAGGATTTAGACTGGGATCTGGACCTACTTATGAAGGGAGTCGGTGGCTTGATGAAAAACCATAAAATCGAAAGCATCATTGCCTTGGACGATTACGACGTTGAAAAAGCCACTTTTCTCCGGGAAAATCTTCGAATCCCCGGTATGGGACAAAGCACCGGGAGATTTTTCAGAGACAAACTGGCAATGCGAATCAAAGCGATGGATTCGGGCATTAATGTACCTCCCTTTTCTGCACTCTTCAATGACGAAGACATCAATCTATTTGCAGATCATATACCTGCCCCATGGGTTTTAAAACCTCGATCGGAGGCATCTGCCCATGGTATCATTAAGGTTGAAAACAAAGAATCGCTTTGGGAAAACATTCATCAATTAGGGGATAACAGGCTTTATTATCTTGTGGAGCAGTTTAAACCGGGAGATGTCTATCATGCAGACGGCTTGATGCTGGACGGGAAAAACATTTTTTGTACCGTTTCGAAATACCTCTCTACGCCCATGGAAATTTCTCAGGGCGGGGGCATATTCCGCTCCGCAAATTTAGAATATGGTTCTGATGATGATAAAAAAATCAAAAAAGCCAATGCCCAAATCATGAAAGCTTTTGGAATGAAAGATGGAGCAACCCATACTGAATTTATCAAAGGCAAAGAAGACGGAGAAATCTATTTCCTGGAGACTTCCTCCAGAGTGGGAGGTGCACATCTTGCAGAGATGGTTGAAGCTGCCACAGGTATTAATCTTTGGGCCGAATGGGCGAAAATTGAAGATTGTTTAGCAAAAGACACCAAATACACCCTTCCTAAAGTTTCTAAAAATTATGCGGGCATCCTGCTCACACTCTCTAAAGTAGCACAACCGGATCTCAGCAGTTATGACGATGAGGAGGTTTATTTTAGAGTCCCACTCGAATACCACGCCGGACTGATCGTCAAATCGAAGAATCAAAAAAGAGTGATGGAATTACTCGACAATTATGCAAAGCGTATGGCAGCTGAGTTTTCTACCGTTGTAGATGCTCCAGAAGTGAAGAAATTCCATTAAAACTTCTCCTCTATCCCCAATCCAAATAGTGCAAAATCGTATTTCACAGGGTCTTCAGAATCAAATTCCCGAAGTCTATCGGTAAGTTCTACTGCAGTTTGCCAGTCGGTTTGTTTTCTGGTAATCAGGCCAAGCTTCCGGCCTACCCGATCCACATGCAGATCACATGGGCAAATGAGTTGGGAAGGCTTGATATTTTTCCACAAGCCAAAATCCACTCCTTTCGAATCCGATCGCACCATCCAGCGTAGGAACATATTGATTCGCTTGCAGGCGGCTTTTCGCTTCGGAGTGGCAATATGCTTTTTGGTACGCTGGGGAGCCTCACTCAGGGAAAAGAAAAACTCATGGAACTGGACCAAAATCTCATACATGGAATCCTGATCGCCTTTCTGCCCGATCAAAAACGCCTCCTCTAAAGAACTGTGAGTCCGATAAAACCATGCAAAAAAATGAATGAAATAGAGCGTATCGATATCGTTGAAAGTGCGGTGTTTGAAATTTAAAAAAGGCTTCAAATCACCTTCGGTATGATGAATCATAAATTGATGGGGATCGTTGTCCATCAGTTGAAATAATTCAAGACATTTATTGATGATGGTTTTTCGCTGACCCCAGGCTAAAATAGCGGCGATAAATCCAGTGATTTCTATGTCTTCTTTTTTAGAAAACCGGTGTGGAATAGAAATCGGGTCAAGCGTAATAAAACCGGGTCGGTTGTATTGATCTACCTTTTGATCCAAAAAACCTTTGAGATCCTGCATCAAAGAGCCACTTTCACTTCGCCGCCCTGCGTTCCGTCAAACCATTTAAAGGAGAGCTCATTTTCGTTTTTTTCGGAGACATGCCAGTCAAAGCACTTGATATTGGTCAGGGATCTCAGAGAATCCTGATCAGGATCATAAAGACAAATATCAAAATCAGGCAAATCCTTGGATTCAGTCGAATTCCACTTCTCCAGAATAAAACCTTCTTCGAGTATACGCACCTTTTTTCCGAAGACATGATCAGACAAAATGGTGGGTACTCCATCTTTTCGGCGAAATTTAAATCCTGCCGGTCCAAACATGATTTGCTTATAAAGTTTTGCCTCGATGAGATCACCTGAGTGTGGCAAAACCTCCCATTCCGATTGTTTTAAAACCACTGTCTTACCTTCAGGTTTTATCCGCGCCAGCAGACCCGAAAGCAATGAAAACAAATAGGTGATTCCGATTAAAATCAAACCGAAACTTGCCAGAATAGGATAGCAAATGATAAAAATAGCATTCCAGATGAATCTAAAAGTATGATGAAATATAAGTTGGATTCTATTCATTGAGGGATTGACTGATCGCAAAATTATAACTAAGTGGACGGAAATCAAAAAATGCCTTTCATTCAAAAAGGAATGAAACCTATGAAAATCAAAAAAGGCCAGCCATTTAGCTGACCTTTTCCAATATTATAGCAAAACTATTAATACATGACCTCAACAGGAAATCTTCCATTCACAGCCTTCAACTGATCAAAAGCAGCTTGAGACAACTTGATGACTAATTTTGAATTGTCACCCGTCTCAGGTAGAACTCCCACTACTCGAGCGAAAATGGTCACATCATTTTCCTCATTTTTCACTCGCATAATTGTGCCAATAGGAGCAGTTCTGTGCAATACAAGGTATTTCTTATGGCCTCCAGTTCCTTCGATCAATTCGGCCTGACCGGATTCCTTCACATTTTTAAATCCACCCGAGGTATTTTCTGCTGTTGGCTCCACATACATCTCTTCCACTGAAGACACTACTTTGGGAGTGCCCACCACAGGCACGGTGGATTGCTGAGGGGCACCACGTCCTACTTTTAATATTTGCCCCGGCTGAAGATTATTAGAGGAGAGTGCGTTCCAGGTAATCAAATCTTCCACTTTTGAGCCATATTGATTTGCAATGGAAAAAAGAGTTTCTTCCGATTTTACAGTGTGGGAAATCCAATCCCCAGGAACAATTGGAACGGTATTCTGTGTCATGGTCTGTGGAGAAGGACGAGTCGCTTCTGGTCTCGGTGACGCCTGCTTGATCGTTTCCGTCTTTGGTTCAGATTTAATTTTCTCCTCCTTTTTCACAGAACTGGCGGGCTGAGCCTTAGGACTTTCCACTACCTGAGGACTACTAGCCACCACAGGTTTTGCTTCTGCTACTGTTTTGGGTTGAATCACCAAAGACTGACCAACGCTGAGATCATTGCCTTTAAGTTGATTTCCTCTCATGATTTCATCTACAGTCACGCCATATTTCTTGGAGATTGAGAAGAGCGTTTCGCCGGGAACAACATTATGAAGGACAGCTCCCGCCGGCAATTCGGATACAGGAATGAAAGGAACCCTTATGGTCTGACCGATTTTTAAGCCTTGCTTTAATACCGCATTGGCATTGACGATATCTCCTACCGGAGTCTGGTATCTTCTTGAAATCCCAAAAAGTGTCTCTTTCGGCTCTACTTCATGAAGGATGAAGAACTGATCACCAACTCGCTCTACTCCTACCGAATCCACGCTGGCAGCTTGAGAACTTACTGAAAATGAAAGAACTAAGGAAAATATAATACTAAATGACCAAAGGTAAATCGATCTGAATCTCATAAGTGTCTGAAAATTGGGGGTAGTCAAAATTGAATTTAAAATTATTCTCTACACGTAAAGCCAACAAGAATTATGCTAGAAAACAAACGTTATTTGATCTATCCAGTTTACTATTTGTTACGGAATGGTGGAAAAAAAGTCAGTTTAACGGATGATTTTGTATCTTTTCTGAATAGAACGATTAGCCCAAATGAAAAATTATTTAAGTGCATTTTTGGTCATTTTCCTTATCGCCCCTTTTATGGGATCAAATTTGGTTATGGCGCAGGAAATAAAGAAAATATTCACTTTCAAGATTGATGACAATATCGATCCTGGTATGAACAGACGAGTAAGACTGGCTTTGGACGAAGCAGAAAATAAGAATGCCGATCTGATCATCGTCGAAATGGATACCTATGGAGGTGCGGTCAATGATGCAGATGACATTCGAACAATGATTCTGGAAAACCCCATTCCAATTTGGGTTTTCATCAATAAAGATGCTGCCTCTGCCGGAGCACTAATTTCAATCGCATCAGACAGTATCTACATGGCCCCGGGAGCAAGTATAGGAGCAGCAACAGTAGTAAGTGGTGCTGATGGAGCTGCTGCTCCCGACAAATACCAATCTTACATGAGATCCATGATGAGAAGTACTGCAGAAGCTCAGGGAAGAGATCCTCAAATCGCAGAAGCCATGGTGGACGAACGAATAGAAATAGAAGGAATAACGACGGAAGGATCTGTAATAACATTGTCAGTCACCGAAGCAATCAAATATGGATTCTGTGATGGACAATATGAAAGTATTGACAAAATACTGGAAGCAAAGAATATTCAGGATTTTGAAATAATCGAATACGACCCCGGTCAAATTGAAGGCATCATTTCATTTTTCCTCAATCCGGCCGTAAGTGGATTTCTGATTTTGATCATCATAGGAGGACTCTACTTCGAGCTTCAAACTCCTGGGGTAGGCTTCCCTTTAGCCGCATCCATTATTGCCGTGATTCTGTATTTCATTCCTTATTACCTAAATGGGCTAGCTGAGAACTGGGAAATTATTGTGTTTTTCGTTGGAGTGATATTGCTGGCCATCGAGCTTTTTGTAATACCGGGATTTGGGATATTCGGGATACTGGGTATCATTTGTATCCTGGCAGGATTGGTATTGGGCATGCTTCCCAATCAGAACTTTGATTTCGAGTTTGTTCCAGCTCAGGATCTTTTTGCTGCCTTGCTTACCGTCATCATGGCTGCGATCGCATCGGTTGGTCTAGTCTTCTGGTTGACGCCTAAAGTAAATGAATGGGGGGCCTTTAAGACCATCACCCTATCCACGACGCAGGCCCGTTCCGATGGCTTCACTTCTAGCGTCTATTCCAATGATTTGCTTGGCAAAAGGGGGAAGGTACATTCCCGGCTCAGACCAAGTGGACGCGTAGAAATCGAGGGTGAAATCTATGACGCCTATTCCAGAGGGGAGTTTTTGGATCAGGATGAAGAAATAGTTGTAATCTCGACAGAAGGCACTTCCTTGAGAGTAAAAAGATGGGAGGCTTAAGAGTTTTTGATAAGTTTGCCTCATGAATCCATTTCAGTCCGTTTTTGAATTAATAGGAGAAGACAAAATCAAATTACTCACAAGCTATTTCTATGAAGAGGTAGCTTCAAATCATGCACTTAGACGCCTTTATCCAGAAGATCTTTCTGGAGCAGAAGAGCGGCTTTATCTTTTTTTATTACAGGTTTTTGGAGGTCCGCAGACTTATTCGGAGCACCGTGGTCATCCCAGGCTGAGAATGCGTCATATGAAGTGGGAAATTGATGCCGAGATGCGTACACACTGGCTTAATGCCATGTTTACGGCGATGGACAAATTGAATCTCGATCCTAATGTGAAGGAGCTGATGATGGGCTATTTCATTCAGGTGGCCAATCACATGATCAATCATGAGTAAGTTTCTGCGCATCCTCTATACCGCTTATGCAGGAATTGTTTTTGCCATTTCATTTCTGATCATATTCCCATTTCTTTTGGTCTGCATTTGGGTACCAAGCTGGAGAAAATTTGGCCGGAAAATCAATCGTTACTGGGCCAGGATTTATTTTACGGTTATTTTTCTACCTGTGGAAATTGTGAAAAAAGCCAAAATCGAAAAAGGCAAATCCTATATCTACATCGCCAATCATTTTAGCTATCTAGATATTGCCATGATGGGATTTATACCCGGAGATGTGATGTTTGTTGGCAAGGCCTCTATTCGAAAAGCTCCTTTGTTCGGGTACTATTTCAAGAGCCTGCACATCGCCGTCGACCGGGGCCGAATGAAGAGTCGTGCAGAAACCATGAAGCGAGCTACCCTGGCTTTGGAATCCGGAAGTGGAATTATCATATTTCCTGAAGGAGGCATCTGGACCAAGAACCCTCCAGAAATGGTCCCTTTCAAAAAC
>CAZFSC010000086.1:0-14984 GCA_964521585.1 uncultured Limnohabitans sp. | reverse complement strand
CATTTGAGGTCATTTTGAAACCTGACCTTACCAAACCACTCCTTCCCGATCTCCGGCCATTCAAAGATTCTGCCTTGGATTTTGGAATAAAAATCTCTAGCTTCTTTTGGAAATACATTTTTAAATCATGGTTGAAAAAATCAATCTCAAGGTAAACGGCTCATCCCATGTGCTGGAAGTAGATCCGGAAGAACCTCTGCTCTATATTCTTCGGGAAGAATTCCAGCTTCATGGCCCAAAGTTCGGTTGCGGCTTACAGCAATGTGGCGCCTGCATGGTATTGGTCGACGGGATGGCGGAACCTACCTGCATGCAGACCTGCAAATCTTTTGAAGGAAAAGAGATCAGGACGTTGGAGTCTCTGGGATCCGAAGACCAACTTCACCCTGTTCAGAAAGCATTCCTGGAAGCTCAGGCAGCGCAGTGCGGTTATTGTTTGAATGGAATGCTGATTTCAGCGGTGGCCCTACTTGAAAAGAATCCCCTGCCAACCGATCTTGAAATCCGGGAAGCACTGAATCAGGTAATCTGCCGTTGTGGAACCCATTCCAGATTTATCGAGGCAGTCAAAATAGCCTCTGTCCAAACACCTTAAGCCATGAAAGATCCAACTCAAGCCCCTTGCGACCGCAGGACATTCCTAAAAACTTCAGGTCATCTAATTATAGGCTTTAATCTTTTTCCTTTCGTTGCTTGTCAGCCAGCCAATACTTCTGAATATCAAAGCGAAATCACTGCCCGTGGTCCACAAGATCCGGATTTGATCGATTCCTGGATTAGACTTGACCAATCAGGAAAAGTAACTGTGCTCACTGGAAAACAAGAGCTGGGTCAGGGAATTCGGGTAGCACTGATGCAAATGGCTGCTGAGGAATTAGATGTCCCCTTGGATATTTGTGATATCATCAATGGTGATACCGGACTCACCGCGAATGAAGGCTATACAGCTGGCAGTAATTCTGTGGAAGGCAGCGGGAGTAAAATCCGACAGGCTGCAGCAGAAGCACGAATGGTTTTGGTGAATATGGCTTCCGAAAAATGGAATACCGATCCGGCGGAATTAATGGTTACCAATGGAATAATATCCAATCAAAACGGTGAAAAAATCTCTTATTGGGATCTTCTGGACGGAAAGTATATCGAAGCAAAAATCAGCGGGAAGGCAACGCAAAAACCAGCTGAGAAGCATATTATCGTAGGAAAACCATTTAAACGAGAAGATATTAAGAATCTGGTTTTAGGCAAAAATCATTTTGTCCATGACTTGCGATTGACCGGCATGGTCCATGCCCGGGTTCTGCATCCGCCAAGCTATGGGGCAAAACTCGTGAAACTGGATCAAACTCAAATCCAATCCATGCCCGGCGTCTTAAAAGTGATTGTGGACGGGAGTTTCATCGCAGTGGTTGCCGAGCGGGAATTTCAGGCTGTAAAAGCCAGACAGAAGATGCAATCCATCGCCGAATGGAAGAAGGAAAACATTACAATTCCACAGGCAAGCTTGTTCGAAAATATAAAATCCATTTCAGAAAAACCCGAATTGGTAGAAAGCGCTCCGGATTATGAAAACAACCTAGCCAGTTCAGCGATCAAATTAAAAGCAGAATACCTCAGGCCTTATCACATGCACGCCTCAACAGGGCCTTCCTGCGCCGTAGCTGAATGGAAAGAGGATAATCTTACCGTTTGGTCTCCGACGCAGGGTGTTTATCCTTTGCGAAACACTTTGACTGATTTATTCCAGATTCCCGCTGAAAATATCCGCTGTATCGGCATGCCGGGATCTGGATGTTATGGGCATAACGGTGCTGACGATGTCTCAGCCGAAGCAGCTTTGATCGCAAAAGCTTTTCCGGACCGACCTGTCCGGCTTCAGTGGATGCGGGAAGATGAGCACCAGTGGGAACCATATGGTTCGGCGATGATCATGGAAATAGAGGCGGGAATTTCAGAAGCAGGAAAAATCGCAGCTTGGGACACTAAAATCTGGTCGGACACTCACAGCACAAGACCTAACGGTCGCGCCGGGCATTACGTATCCGCAAGGCATTTGGCGAATCCCTTCGAATTTCAAAAAGGAGGATTCTCAAGAGGTTCTTACCGGAATGGAATTCCTTATTATGTGATTCCTGCCAAGCGACTGCATCTCTATAATTTCAATGGACCCCTTCGGACTTCGGCACTTCGGGGATTAGGAGCCTACGGAAATATTTTTGCTTTGGAATCCTTCATGGATGAATTGGCGTTTGCGGCTAAGTTGGATCCGATTGCATTTCGGCTTGCCAATCTTGAGGACGAGCGGGCAAGGGCAGTTTTGATCGAATTACGGGAAAAATCCGGCTGGGACAATCTGAAAACTGGCAAAGGGGTGGCCTTTGCCAAATACAAAAATTCAGCTTCTTATTTCGCAGTAGTAGCTGAAGTAAGCGTCGATCCCCAAGGGCAAAAATTCCATTTGGAAAAACTGACCGGAGTCATCGAATCGGGGCAATGTATCAATCCCGACGGACTGAAAAACCAGACAGAAGGTGGAATGATCCAATCTGCAAGTTGGACTTTATTAGAAGAAGTGCGCTTTGATGAATCAGGCATATTGAGTACAGATTGGAATACATATCCTATCCTTCGGACTTCACAGGTTCCTAATGTAGAAGTTCATGTCATCAATCGGCCGGATCAGAAACCGTTGGGTGCAGGAGAAGCAGCACAGGGACCGGTAGCAGCTGCTATTGCCAATGCTGTATTTTCAGCTACAGGCTCTAGGGTCAGAAATCTTCCGATAACACCTGAAAAAATAGCTTGGTGAGATTTCAGTTTTTGATTTTTACTTTGAATTCAAGTAATCCAATTCAGAAAACTGATCCATGCTTCAGAAATTTCCTAAATATTGGCTCAAAAAAAACGCCGACTTTTCAGCCGGCGTTTCCAGTTTATATGAGATTTGGGAAAGAATTACTTCTTACCACCTTCCATTTTCTCTTTCAATTCTGCCAAAGCATCCAAGTCACCTAGGGTAGACTTTTCAGCCGGTGCAGAGGATGAAGATCCTGAATCAGAAGATTCTTCCTTCTTCTTGCTAGTTGTCTTCTTAGCAGGCTTCATATCTTCTTTGAATGTAGCCGTATGGGAAAGTACAATTCGCTTGTCATCCTTAGAGAACTCAGTCACTTTGAAATCAAGAGCCTCTCCAACTTCAACCTGAGAACCGTCTTCTTTCTCTAGGTTTTTGATGGTTGCAAAACCTTCCAAACCGTAAGGAAGCTCCAATACTGCACCTTTGTCATTCTTGGAAACTACAGTACACTTATGCACTGATCCTACAGGGAATACAGATTCGAAAGTATCCCATGGATTCTCTTCCAACTGCTTATGACCAAGAGCCAGTCTTCTGTTGTCCACGTCAAGCTCAAGAACAGCTACTTCCAGCTCATCTCCTACTTTCACAAACTCAGATGGATGCTTGATTTTCTTGGTCCAAGAAAGATCAGATACGTGTACCAAGCCATCGATTCCCTCTTCCAATTCAAGGAAAAGACCGAAGTTGGTCAAGTTTCTAACCACGCCAGTATGCTTAGAGCCTACTGCGTACTTGGTGCCCATATCCGGCTTAGTCCAAGGATCTTCAGTCAATTGCTTGATACCAAGAGACATTTTACGGTCATCCTTGTCCAAAGTCAATACTACTGCTTCCACCTCGTCTCCAACTTTCACGAAGTCAGCCGGGTTTCTCAAATGCTGAGACCAGCTCATTTCGGATACGTGGATCAAACCTTCTACACCAGGAGCAAGCTCAAGGAATGCACCATAGTCGGCTACGTTTACAATCTTTCCTTTTACTCGGCTTCCTACTTCAAGGCTTGCAGCCAAAGAATCCCAAGGATGAGCAGAAAGCTGCTTCATACCCAAAGAAATTCGCTTCTTCTCATCATCAAAGTCAAGAACCACAATCTGAACCTTCTGGTCAAGCTGCAATACTTCTTCCGGATGATTGATACGTCCCCAAGAGATATCTGTAATGTGAAGTAGACCATCTACACCACCCAAATCGATGAATACACCGAAGTTGGTCATGTTCTTGATCACCCCTTCCAATACCTGACCTTTCTCAAGGTTATTTAGAATCTCAGCTTTCTGCTTCTCGAGATCTTTCTCGATCAGAATCTTGTGAGATACTACTACGTTATCGTTAGCGTGGTTGATTTTCACCACTTTCACTTCCATTTTCTTACCTACGTAGATATCAAAATCACGGATAGGTTTCACGTCGATCTGAGAACCAGGCAAGAAAGCTTCTACACCGTAGATATCCACGATCAGACCACCTTTGGTTCTTCTTTTTACCAGACCTTCGATCACGTTGTCGTACTCTAGCGCATCTTCGATATCCTGCCATGCACGTACGATTTTAGCTTTCTTTCTGGAAAGGATCAACTGACCTAGTGCATTCTCCTGCTCTTCGATGAAAACCTCAACGGTATCACCTGGCTTGATAGACTCCAAGTCTCTGAATTCAGACAAAGGAACCAAACCGTCAGATTTGAAACCGATGTTGATGATTACGTCTTTATCATTGACACCTACTACAGTACCTTTGATGACTTCCTTTTCAGTGATTTCGCTCAGCGTGCCTTCGTACATTGCTGCCATCTGCTCGCGCTGCGCTTTGGAATATCCCTCGCCAAAACCTTTGGTTTCGAAATCTTCCCAGTTAAATTCTGCTTTGTTAGACATATGTTTTAACCCTGAATTAGCAACAGTCTCAGGGTCATCAGACTGTTGATTTTTAGTTGTAAATCAATGCATTAGAAACACCTAACACACTCCATTCACTCGAACGGATTGCAAAGGTAGGGAATTTCTCTAAATTCAATGAATAGAATCCCGAAAAATCAAGGGATTACCGTCACCTTAAAAGCTTGCAAAGCTAAGTATAGCTTACTAATCTTGAGTACTCTAAAAAAAAGCCTCCGAACGCTCGGAGGCTTATGCAAGCAAAGAGTGAAGATTTATTTAATGAAGCAAAATTAGCCATTTTCTCATAAAATGAAATTGTTACAGCTTATTTATACGGTCTATTCCATCACGGTTTTTGTAATCCTGATGCTTATTCTCGGTTTATTTATCGTAATACCGGTTATGATCAGTAGTCGGGCAGACCGGATATCTTTCTTTTTCATCCGACTTTGGGCAAGTATCTGGTCTTTTCTTTCAGGTATCCGCTACGAGGTCCAAGGCTTGGATCACATCGAACAATCAAAACCTTATATCTATGTTTTCAATCATCGGTCATTCCTGGATGCACCGGTGATTCCCATGGCAATTCCCCAAACCCTCAAAGCTTTGGGTAAGAAGGAGCTTTCCAAAATTCCGGTTTTTGGTTGGATTGTGGGAAAATTCGCCATCTGGGTGGACCGCACCTCCACCGAATCCCGAAGAACCAGTGTAGAAAAGCTGATTAAAATTCTCAAAAAAGGAAAATCCGTAGTCGTTGCCCCGGAAGGCACCCGAAATGATACAGACTTAACCTTGCTCCCCTTTCAAAAAGGAGCTTTCAGATTATCGGTGGAAACAGGAATCCCCATCCTCCCCATGGCTGTCATAGGTGCAGATGAGATCATGAAAAGGGGCTCCTTGCTTTTGAGGCCCGGTCGAATCAGAATTTATTTTTCCCAGGAGATGCATCCTCCTAAATCTTCAGAAACTGCTGTTGCTGATTTTGAAGAAAAAGTAAGGGCTAGGTTAGAGGCAATGATTCTTACTCACGAATAGGGGTAATCTCATCTTCCGAGGATTCAACAAAAGCCTCTGCCGTCAACTCCTCAAATAGCACATAAACAGCAAGGTAACTTACCGGCACGGTAATCAGGATACCTACCAGCAATGCCAGTAGCCCAGCTATATTCAGCAGAAATAAGACTAAAACAAATCCAAAAAATTTCCACCAGTTGGTTGTGACTAATTTACGACTATACTCCATGGACGTCCAAAAATCGAACCCTCCAAAAACTCCAAAAAGGATAGCAAAAATATAAGAGACACCTAAGTAAATCCCCGGAATGATTAATGCAAAAATCCCCAAAACAGTCAAAACCCCGCTGATTAGGTTGATGACAATTACCGGAAACCAATATTTGAATCCGTCAAAATAATTTTGGAAATCCACGTAGATCCCCTGACTCAGACGATTCCCGACCAAATAAAATCCTGTGACCAAGGCCGGTGCGATCAAAATCGTATAAATCGAGATGAAGTCTTCTAAGTATAGCGCGAATGAAGCCTGAATTGCCCCGATGATGAACATGAACCCAATATGAAAAGAAGCTCGGGCCTTAAACAAGACCCAAGCTTTTGAAAGGATTTCCTGAATATCAAAATCAACTCCTGAATCGATGATTTGCTGAATTTTGCGGGGATCCATTTGAAATAATCAGTTCGTAAACGCTTCTAAAATATCATGCTTGGTGATGATATGAATCTGGTTGGTAGTATCGCGAACCAAGACTGCTTTTTCTTTCTCAACCATGGAAGAAAGCACATCCAAAGTAGAATCCAAAGCAACAAACTTCATAGAATCTTCCATCACATCACTGACATGCGCATCTTTTAGGGTAGGATTTTCGATTATTCTTGCCAAAAGCTTATTGTCTGTCAAGCTACCAACGACCTCACCGTTTTCTAAAACAGGGATCTGGGATACGCTGGTTTTATTCATTAAACCGATTGCCTCTTTCACCGAATCGGACTTCTGGGTAGAAACTAAAGTATAGCTTCCATTTCGCTGGGCGATGATATCTCTTGCTGTGGAATAAGTCCGGTTTTCCAGAAAACCATGATTCCGCATCCACTCGTCATTGTAGACTTTGCCTAAGTATCGGGTACCGTGATCCGGAAGAATAATCACCATCTGATCTCCTTTTTTTAGATTCTCCTTTGCCCACTCCAAAGCGCCGTGAACAGCAGATCCGCAAGACCAGCCTACAAACAACCCTTCTTCCCGGGCAAGTCTTCGCGTCATCACCGCAGCATCTTTGTCCGTCACCTTCACAAAATGATCGATCATGTCAAAATCCACATTTTTGGGAAGGATATCCTCTCCGATTCCCTCAGTCAGGTAGGGATAGACTTCCTTCTCGTCAAATTCTCCGGTTTCCTTGTATTTCTTGAAAACCGATCCGTAGGTATCAATTCCCACGGTCACCACATTTGGGTTTTGCTCCTTTAGGTACTTTGCGGTACCACACATGGATCCACCTGTTCCCACTCCTGCAGCATAATGAGTGATTTTGCCATCCGTGTCCTTCCAGATTTCAGGCCCGGTGGTCTCATAATGAGCCGCCGTGTTGGATAGGTTGTCGTATTGGTTGGGGTAAAAGGAATTTGGGATATCAGTGTTTAGCTTTTTTGCTACGGAGTAATACGATCGTGGATCCTCAGGCGAAACATTTGTAGGACAGACGATAACTTCTGCACCTACCGCTTTCAAAATGTCGATTTTTTCCTTGGATTGCTTGTCGGCCATAGTGAAAATACACTTATAGCCTTTCGCAATAGCTGCCAAAGCCAGCCCCATTCCGGTATTTCCGCTGGTTCCTTCGATGATGGTCCCACCTGGTTTTAGCAATCCTGCTTTTTCTGCATCCTCCACCATCTTGATCGCCATCCGATCTTTCATGGAATTTCCGGGATTAAAATATTCTACTTTTACCAAGACCTCACCTTTGATGTCTTTGGCAAGTTTATTCAGGCGGATCATCGGGGTATTTCCGATGGTCTCGATGATGGAGTTGTAAATCATAGTCAGTTACATTTGGAGATTCAAAATTAAAGGATTTTTTCGGGCTGCTTGAATTCGCTCCTGTTAAAACAAAATAAAATTCCGCGAATTAGAGTTCCTTAAATTCCAGACGCTTCAGGATATCCAGCGTCACATGGATCAAAATCAGCGCAATAAAAGTCATGCCGATGGACAGCGTCAGCAATGCCCAGACAAATTGTTTGCTGACAGCAAAGGCTATAACCGACGCAATTCCTGCTGGGATCAGCCCAAATAATAAGATTCCTCCGATCATCAGCGGCTTGATCAGAATGCGATCCCAACCCTCATCCAGTCCGATCTGAGGAATCAAATTAATTCCTAAACCAGTCATATAAAACGCAACTATTCCAATCAAAAATCCCGGAATCATGAATAAGTTAAGCCTGGCAATTAGCACGGTCGGCACGATCATTACGGAACAGAAAAGCAGGATCTGCACCAAATCCAGTTTGATCATGTTCCAAAACTTTGAACTCCAGCTTGCCGGTACCAAATAGAAAAATGGCTTTTTCAGATCGCCGATATTCGCCCGGCCAGTTCCTGCCAGGAAATAAATTAAAATCAGAATGAGTAAGTATACATAGATCACCACATGCGAAAACCAATCAAAGAGAGAAAGACAGGCGAAAACAATCCCCAATGCAGCTAAAATCAATGAATACAAACCAAACAGCGGATGGAAATCCTGTCTGGAAGCATGGATGTAATTCCGCCAATAAAATGCCTTTGCGCCGGATCCAAAATCGGGTAAAGCCAATTTTTTCTTGGTGTTTAAGCTGAAATTTGCTTCGCTCTGCTCCTTCTTTCCTCGTACTTTTTCTAATTTCTCTTCATTGGACTTAGTGGCTTCAAGTACATCTTCGTAATAATAGCCGGAAAACTGAATGACCAACTTCATCACAACAAAGTAGAACAATCCGTAAAGTGCCACAAAACCAGAAGCCAGGATCCAGTTGCCATGGCTCCAATAGGACATGATTCCACGGCTCCAGCCAACTATAGGAAAGAAATCGAACCAGGGAGAACCTATCCAGGCAAACATCCCCTGCCAAAATTTCTCAGCCATCATTCCCGGAATAAGAATCATACCAGCCAGGAGAATTGCCAGTACGATTACTCCGTTTTTGATGTATTCCATTACTCCAAACTTGGTATGGAGTGTATAGATCAAAAATCGGATAGGCTGGATCATAAACATGAAAAAGCCCAGCCCAAGAACAGTGAAAGTCAGATTGCCGAAAGTCAAATCTACCTTCTCGGATATTTGGCCAATGGCATATAATGAAAATAAGACTGAAGCACCCAATGAAGGCAAAATTGACCTTCCCATGTAATAGATAAGCAGGTTTTCCGGCTTCACCGGTGCGGTGAAAAGCAGATT
Source organism: uncultured Limnohabitans sp. (assembly GCA_964521585.1). GTDB lineage: Bacteria > Bacteroidota > Bacteroidia > Cytophagales > Cyclobacteriaceae > Algoriphagus. Next base: position 5,787 of record CAZFSC010000086.1, on the reverse strand, counting down.
TACATCTGCCATTTTGAAAAAACTCACATTTTTCTTTGCTGCCCTGAAAAGCTGATAAATGAGAAATGCCAATGCAAGAAGTGTAATCGCTCCGATCAGATTTTGACCTGCAAAATCGACTTCCGGAATTGCGTTCGGATCAATTTCGGGTATACTTTGGTTCTGATTTCGCTTGCCTACACGGATCCAATAAATGAAGACGAAATATCCGATCATCCCGGCATAAGGTAAAAGCCTCAGGGGATTTTTGAGGATGAGCTTGATATTATTGAGTAAGATCAGCAGATCTTTTTTCAGCAGAAGTCGAATCTCAAACATCTTTGGTTAATTCTAAAAACAAATCTTCCAAGGAGGACCCTTCTCCCTGCAAAGCTTGCTGCTTGAGATTGGAGATGGAATCGTTACCGATGATTTTACCATTTTTCAGGATCATAATCCGGTCAGCGATAGTCTCAACACTGTCAATCAAATGCGTACTGACCAGAATCGTCTTTCCCTGATTTTTCAGATCCCTGAAAACCTGACGGGTATTTTTGATGGCTTTAGGATCCAAACCGATCATAGGTTCGTCGAAAAAAAGCACCTGTGGGTCTGGCAAAAGCGCACAGCAGATGGAAACTTTCTGCCTCATTCCTTTGGACAAATCCCTTCCCAATTTATCAGCCTTATCATCCAACTCGAATAGCTCCAATAAATCCCCTCCTTTCTTTTTCCAGTCTTTCACATCATAGGCCTGAGCGATAAACTGCAGATGCTCACTTACAGTAAGCAAATCATAAACATAGGGTGTCTCCGGGATATAGCTAAAGAGTCGCTTTGCTTGCACCGAAAGGTGATCATAGCCTCCCAGACTGATCTCTCCAGATGTTTTGCGAAGCAATCCCACGATGCACTTCATGGTCGTGCTTTTACCTGCACCATTGGGACCAAGCAGTCCGACCACTTCTCCTCCCTGCAATTCAAAAGAGATATCATCTACGGCATTTTGCTTGCCATATTTTTTGATAAGGTTATTTACGATAAGCATATAAAAAACAAATTTGATCTAAAACTACTGGAATGATCGATAGGTTAAGAGAATTTGGACTTCTTTTTGCGCATGCTGGAAAATAAAAACTAATCCCGAAACCGAACAACTATGAAAAAACTAATTCTCTCGATTCTAACATTAATGCTTATCCAGGGCACTTTTGCACAGCAGGCAGGCAGATTCAGAATGGGACTAGATCTTGGTCCTGCAATTCCCAAAGATGGGGGAATTGGGGCAATATTGAATCTGGAACCGAAAGTGAATCTCAAAAACAATCTCAGTGTCGGAATGCGATTTGGAGTGGCGGCCTTGGCAAAGGACATCACCTATTATGATTTTTCTGCTGACTACGAAGGAGAAGTTTCTGCCAATGTTTCAATTGCCGGAACGATGGATTATTATTTTAATTCCGGAAAAAGCAATGCCGCCCCATTCATAGGTCTGGGTTATGGCTACTATGCTTTGAGCAGCGTGGAAGTGCAAAATGGGGATTTTGATAATCCAGATAATGTAGGTGAATTGGAGGCTGATTTCAAATGGGCTCCAATGCTCAGAGCCGGGGTAGAATTGGGGAAATTCAGAATGGCTGCCGAATACAATTTTGTACCTACCAGTAATCTTCAGAACACCTCAGGTCAAATCATCGGTGAAGCGATCAATCAATATTTTGGATTTACACTCGGCTTTTACGTAGGCGGAGGCAAATGGAGAAATTACTCCGGAATGTAAAAAAATAAGGAAGTATGATTCCATGAGAGTCATACTTCCTTGTTTTTTTTTGGCAGGATCTGAATTCCGGGCCGGAAAATCAGGAGACCGGAATTTTTAAGATTCCCGACAAGTTATGCCCTCGTTCCAGCCAACAAATACAAAACTGCCATCCGGACTGCTACACCATTTTCTACCTGATCGAGAATAATTGCCTGATCCGAATCAGCCACATCGGAGTTCAATTCCACACCGCGGTTGATTGGACCCGGGTGCATGATCACAATTTTTTTGTCGATTTCTGAAAGCAGCTTTTTGTTGATTCCGTAGTAGAGTGAATATTCCCGAAGACTTGGGAAGTATTTGATCTGCTGCCGCTCGAGCTGAATCCGAAGTACGTTAGCGACATCACACCATTGAAGGGCTTTCTTCACATCCAGTTCCACTTTGACGCCCAGGCTTTCGATGTATTTAGGAAGGAGGGTGATCGGACCACAGACCATCACCTCTGCCCCCAGTTTTTTAAGGCAAAAGATATTTGAAAGTGCAACTCTGGAGTGTAGGATATCCCCGATGATCGCCACTTTTTTACCGGCCACATCTCCTAGTTTTTCCTGAATGGAAAACGCATCCAAAAGCGCCTGGGTCGGATGCTCATGAGTACCGTCCCCAGCATTGATGACATTTGCTTTGACATTTCTGGAGAGAAAATGTGGTGCTCCGGGACTGGAATGGCGCATAACTACCATATCCACCTTCATGGAGAGGATGTTGTTCACCGTATCAACTAAGGTTTCTCCTTTTTTTACCGAGGAATTGCTGGAGGAGAAATTAACCACATCGGCTGAGAGCCGCTTTTCTGCCAATTCAAAGGACAGTCTGGTACGGGTGGAGTTTTCAAAGAATATATTAGCGATGGTGATATCTCTGAGCGAAGGCACTTTTTTGATCGGCCGGTTGATGACCTCCTTGAAATTGGCCGCAGTCTCCAGAATTAGTGATACATCCCCATCGGTGAGATTTTTGATTCCAAGTAAATGTTTGGTGCTGAGTTGCGACATAGTCAAGATTTAACTTTCTCTGTGATCCAAATTGCGTCTTTTTCAAATCCTTGTTCCGCCCATTCTACGACCACGTACTGGCTCTCCAGGGTATGTACTTTAACTCCAAAATAATCCGGCATAATCGGATAATCCCGGGTAAGCTTCCGGTCGACCAGAACCATCAGCTCCACTTTGGCAGGTCTGCCAAATGCAATCATGGCATCCATAGCCGCTCTGACTGACCGGCCCTTGTAAAGCACATCATCCACAAGGATGACTTTTTTTCCTTCGACTAAAAAATCAATCTTGGTCTCATTCGCTTTGAGCGGGAAATCTCTCCTTCTAAAATCATCTCGGTGAAAAGTGGCATCCAGGTATCCTGAAGGCACCTTTTGACCTGAAATAACTTCCAGTAGTTTAGTGATTTTATCTAATAATATGGGTCCCCGAGGCTGCAAACCCAACAAAACAGTATTGTTGAAATTATCATGATTTTCGATCAACTGATGACAGAATCTTCTGAGAATGATCTCAATCTGTCCTTCGTCCAAGACTAGTCTTTTATGCATGGGGTAGATTTGCGGGTAAATATAAAAATAAATCTAGTCTAGAAGCGGCTCAGGTATATACAATTCCCCATCGACCAAAATTTTGGCCATGAAATAGACTTCCCGGGTACCGGATCCCCCTTCCTCCCGGACAAATTTGACTCGCTGGGTTCCACTTAATAAAAAATACCGGTCATACCAATGCACCAGACGTAGACTGGCCGGATTGGTTTCTACGATCCTTTCATTCTCATCAGGCAATTTGATTTCAAAATCAAGGTTGTCAAATATTTTCACGCCATTCTTGAAGTAGCTCAGTTTGATGATGAGATCACGGATGTACATGTGATAGTATTCATCCCCAATGGCCGCTACTTCCCCGAATGCCTCCGGGTAAGTGGTAATCAAGCCATCGTAAGTTGCCGCATTGTCCCAGAGCACTTGTCCTGCCTTGGCAACTTTTATAAAATGTGCCGATTCATACTGATATTCAGGAATTGCCTGGTAGATCCTTCCCACCCCATTGTATCCATTAGGTCTTAAAAACTCTCGGACATCAGGGTCATACCCAGTCCGGCTCCAGTTATTATAGCGATAGCCTGAGGTGGGTGAATAAAGGTTGTTTGTTCCTCTACTACCATTGCTGATGGAGAATTGGTCAAAATAAACGTAATACGAATCCGGGGTCTGCTGAATATCCCGAATTGCATAATAATTTCTGATTGAAGGAATTTTCTCTTTGTTCAGCTCTTTGAGCACCTCCAGATCCTTTCTACGTTTTGGCTTTTCTCCGAGGTAATTGTAAAACCCCGGAAAATCCGCCAGGGTATAGAGCTTGATTTCATATTCCCCAAATTCATTAATTTCCAGGATATACATTCCCTGATAAGCTTCCCTCCGGTCTATCCCAAATGAACCGATCATGGTTTTCTGATAAGGGCCATTCTGAATCAGCAGCGCATCCATTATTTCCTGATCTTGACCGGCAAACTTGTCGATTTTTATCTCGCGGATCAGGTTTCCCAAGAAGTCATAGGTATTGATGCTCACCTCCCGCTCCCGGTACGGGGTCTTCCTGCTCATAACCACCTCCAGAGCCTGAAGCTCGGGCAGTTTTCGTATCTGAAGAATCTGGGTATCATTGCTGTAAATACCCTGCACGGTATGGATTTCTTTATTATCCAGATTGTAAATCTGAATTACAGGCCTGCCGTCCCTGTTTCCCATGAAAAGTACTTTGCGATCAGCAACTAAAAACTCCACCAACTCCAGCGGCAGGAGATTGTCGGCTATGTATTCAAAACCCTTCTTGCTCTCCAGATCTATATTAAGAATGTACTTTTCAGAATTGACCGTATAGCCTCTTTGAAACAAAACATACAACTGATTGCCATCGGTGTCGAAGCCCACCATATCATACCCTTCTTTCATCGGAAATTCGATCAATCCTTCCGCTGTATTTAAATTAAAATCGGAAATGAAATATTGGAAGACCCTCCTGAAATTCAGACCTTTTTCAGGGATTGTTCGAAAAGAGACAATTCCCCCTTCGATAGGACTCATCTGGAAACCTGGGTCATAGAGATCTGACTCAACTTCAAATCGACCGACAAACTCAACTTGAGCGGAAATCTGAAAGGTGAAAAGGAAGAATATAGTAAATACCGATAGTCTGATCATAAACTCATTTTTAATAGTAGCTCATACTCTTCGCTGCTCAAAGGCATCACAGAAAGTCTGGATTGCTTGGTCAGCAAGATATCAGACAGCCGGTCTTCAGCCTTGATCTGATCTAAAGAAACAGGATTTGATAATTTTTGTACGGCCTGAAGTTTCACAGCAACCCATTCCTTATCCTTTGGGTCAGGAAAAGCTTCTTGGGTAAGTCTTGCCAACCCAACAATCGCTTTCTCCTTGCCACTGTGGTAGAAATAGATCAAATCTCCCTTCTTCATATCCCGAAGAAAATTCCGGGCCTGGTAATTTCGTACCCCATCCCAAATATCTTCCCCCTTTGACACCAAATCATCCCAGGAATAGGAGCTAGGTTCAGACTTTACTAACCAGTAGTTCATTTTATGATTTTGGATTTAGGGTTTGGGAAATCTTCGATTTCAATTTTAAGTTAAATCATAGCAAGCTAAATTGAAACTCCATTTGAAGACATTTGTCTTTGCATCAACGAATTTTAAATATTTTGGATCACAAAACGCTACTCAAAAAATTAAAGCTCTCCATCCAATTGATGGAGCTGCACGATGAAAACCCCTTCAAAATCAGAAGCTACCAAAGTGCACTGACTACGCTCGAACGTGGAGATCAGGACATTATGAGTCTGAGCACAGAGGAGTTGGCTAAAATTCCTGGTATTGGAAAAAGCATTCTGGAAGCTATCGCACAATTGAAAGAAAAGGAATCATTCGATTCTTTATCGGAGCTGCTGGAATAAACGCCCGAA
>CAZFSC010000085.1:0-15231 GCA_964521585.1 uncultured Limnohabitans sp. | reverse complement strand
GCTAGCCGAGAAATCGACTAGCCTTTTAAACTATCTACTTTTGAGACAGCCTCTTCTTACTTTCAGAGATCAGATGATTCCTTTCTCAGGATGCCTGCCGGTGACCGTTCTGCCAAAAACCTTCAACTCCTCAATCTGCTCATCCATATTGCCATCCGGAAAAATATGTGGGCCGATTCCCGCTTTTTTCTTCTTGTAATCCAAAAAGCCAATTACAATCGGAACATTCGCTCCCAAAGCAATATGGTAAAATCCTGTTTTCCATTTTTTGACCGCACTTCGGGTACCTTCAGGGGTCACCATAATGACTAAATCCTCACGCTCTTTGAGCATGCCAATCATAGCCTCGGTGTAGGTCTGCTTTTTACCACCGGGAATTCGCTTGCGATCGATCGCAATAGCCCCGAGACCGGAAAGAAGCCATCCCAAGGGACCCACCATCGCTTCTTTCTTAATAGTAAACTTGACAGGAATATCCATCAGGAAGAAGGCTGCTCTTGCATAGAGCAGATCCCAATTGGAAGTATGCGGGATAGCGATTAACACCGCATTTTTAACTCCTTTCGGCCATTCTCCCACCAATTCCCAACCTGTAATCCAAAACAGGAACTTCGATAAGGCCTTCATCATACTGCTTTTTGAATTTCTTTTTTGTTGCTGATTTCTTGAAAACTCTTGTTCTCGGAAAACAATCTCATGGTCTGATCATAACCTGCCTGAAATAATTCGGGTGCTTTCTTGATATCAAAAACTCCATATTTCCCTAAACCAGGAGCCTCGATAAAAAAGTCGCATTTTGATTTCCTACTATACACATTGTAATTCATTGCCATAATAACAGACCGTTCGATCAATTTTTTCATATTTCGGATGTTGCTTTCTTCGGGCAGCTGATTGCAATTGATGCCAATCACGTAATCACAAAAGCCCTCCAAAGGCTCCACGGGCAGATTATTAAGTACACCCCCATCCACCAAGTACCGACTACCAATCACTATCGGATCAAACATCCCTGGAATACAGGAAGATGCCATGATGGGTCTCACCAATTCTCCTTCGGAAAAATAGATCACTTTCCCTTTTTTGATGTCCGTAGCCGCTACCGAAAGCGGAGTTCCGAGTTGCGAAAAGTCATTGTGTCCGAGATAGAGCTTGAATAGACTCTCCATTGCATCCATCTTGAGAATACCCGTGAGCGAAATAGCAGGGCGCATGAATTTGAAATAATTCGTCTCCACAATAATCTTCAAAACTTCCTCAGGTGAGTAGCCCTGGCAATACATTGCACCTACAATCGCTCCCGCTGAAGTGCCGGATATTTTGGTGGGGACAATCCCCACTTCATCCAGTGCTTTCAAGACGCCCAAGTGAGAAATCCCACGGACTCCTCCACCCGAAAGGGCAATGCCGATTTTGATTTTAGATTTCATCCAGTCGGAAAGTTTGATCCAGTCTAACTCCTTTTTCTGTCATTTTCACCGTACAGCATTCATTGGCAGCGTCATGCTCGAGAAATAAAATGTACTCTTCCCGTGCTGCCTCCTCCAAAAACCTGGCTTTCTCGTCCATGGTAATCAAAGGTCTGGTGTCATAACCCATCACATAAGGCAATGGAATGTGACCTACGGATGGTAATAAATCCGCCACAAAGACAATCGTTTTACCTTTGTGTCTAATCTTGGGAAGCATCTGCTTATCGGTGTGCCCATCCACGGTGATGAAATCAAAGTCCGGAAGAAAGTTACCCGTATCCAGATTCAAAAAACCCAATTGCCCGATTTCCAACATGGGAAGAATGTTTTCACTTAAGAATGAAGCTTTCTCCCTAGGGTTGGGTTTGGTCGCCCATTTCCAATGATCTTCATTACTCCAATAGGTCGCTCTTGGAAAAGTCAGTTCGAACTGCCCATGAGAACCATATTTTACGCCACCTCCACAGTGATCAAAATGAAGATGGGTCAGAAAGTTGTCCGTGATCATGGTGGGGCTCACACCCAATTTTTGCAGACTCTTTTCCAGCGAGTCATCCCCGTGCAAATAGTAATGAGAGAAAAATTTGGCATCCTGCTTATTCCCGATGCCATTGTCTATTAAGACTACTCGATCACCATCAACTGCCAATAGGCAACGCATTGCCCAGGTACAGAGGTTATTTTCATCAGCCGGATTGGTTCGGGACCATAGGGATTTGGGAACGACCCCAAACATAGCTCCCCCATCCAATTTGAAAAATCCGGTATTGACTACATGTAATTCCATAAAATTGAAAGAAAAAGCCCGGGCTCTGCTGAGTCCGGGGTTAGAATTTATTCGACTACGACGCCCATTGCGCAGAACTTATCGATGCGCTGCTCGATTCGCTTTTCAGGTTTTACTTTATCCAATTCTTTCAGAGCCTGAATGATAGATTCCTTGATGGTATTTGCCATTACTTTCATATCGCGATGTGCACCGCCCAAAGGCTCCGGTATGATATCATCGATCAGTCCGTTGGCTTTCATGTCTTTCGCTGTCAGCTTCAAAGCTTCTGCCGCCTGCTCTTTATAGTCCCAGGATCTCCATAGAATAGAAGAACAAGACTCAGGGGATATTACTGAATACCAGGTATTTTCAAGCATCATTACACGGTCTCCAATTGCTATTCCCAAGGCTCCACCTGAAGCTCCTTCGCCGATAATGATACAGATCACAGGCACTTTGAGCATAAACATTTCCTTGAGATTTCGCGCTATGGCTTCACCTTGTCCGCGCTCTTCTGCTTCAAGGCCCGGAAATGCACCCGGAGTATCAATCAGGGTCACAATTGGTTTTCCGAATTTCTCGGCCATTTTCATCAGCCGTAGTGCTTTTCTATAGCCTTCCGGGTTTGCCATCCCAAAATTACGTTCCTGACGCTGCTTGGTGTTTCTGCCTTTCTGCTGACCTATAAACATCACTGACCTGCCATTGATATCGCCAAGGCCTCCGATCATCGCTTTGTCATCTTTGACAGTGCGATCTCCGTGAAGCTCTATAAAGTCATTGGTGATCTCATAGATATAATCCAAAGCGTAAGGTCGATCTGCATGACGGGAGAGCTGAACGCGCTGCCATCTGGTGAGATTTTGAAAAGTTTCTTCCTTCAAGGCTAATATTTTTGTTTCCAATGACTCAATATCTGAACTTAAATCAATATTACGTCCTTTGGCCAATTCTTTCATCTCTTGGAGCTTTTGCTCTAAATCAGCTATAGGTTTCTCGAATTCTAATACCATATCGGGGATTTTTTGAAAGATACAAAGATAAGCATTATCCCTTTGGGAAAAACCCCCGATGGTAAATGGAAGTCAATATACCTCCTGAAAAATTATTTCCCTGAATCAGAAACAGATAAGATCCCCAAGTAAAAAATATTGGATTCAGCTATTGCGCAAAAGATCGAAATATCTACCTTTGCATCACTTCAAACGAGAAGCAAATCTAAAAAAGATAAAACGAGGGTAAAACCTTATAAATATTTGGAGTGGTAGTTCAGCTGGTTAGAATGCCTGCCTGTCACGCAGGAGGTCGCGGGTTCGAGTCCCGTCCATTCCGCAAGCCTTAGAGAAATCTAAGGCTTTTTTGTTTTCCAGCCTTTCAGCCAGGATTCATGGGATCTGATTCTTATTATCAAAACAAAAGAGGGTTTTCCAACTGATTTTAAAAACCCTCTTTAAAAGAAATGAAGCTAGTTTTAAAGCCCCTTTTGCCAGTTCCAGCTGTCCCGCATAGAGTCTTCCAGCGTTTTTGCTGGGGACCAGCCCAGTACCTCGTTGATTTTTTTGGTATCTGCCCAGATCTTTACCACATCTCCCGGGCGTCTAGGACCGATTTCGAAATTCAATTTTAGCCCATTGACATTTTCAAAGGTATGGATCACTTCCAAAACCGTATTCCCATTTCCTGTTCCCACATTGAAAACATCGTAAAAATTCGAAGGTTTGTCCTGCAGATATTCCAATGATTTGACATGGGCATCTGCCAGGTCCATGACATGAATGAAATCACGGACACATGATCCATCCTGTGTGTCGTAATCTGTTCCAAAAATGGTCAGCTTTTCCCGAATTCCGGCTGCAGTCTGGGTGATAAAAGGAACCAGATTATTTGGTTTTCCTATCGGCAACTCCCCTATTTTGCCACTGGGATGCGCTCCTACCGGATTGAAGTAGCGAAGGGAGATTACGCGGATACCTGGATTACTCTTCACGTAATCTACTAATATATCCTCACAGATTTTTTTGGTATTGCCATAGGGGCTTTCCGCATCCTTTCGAGGCGTAGCCTCAGTCACGGGCAATACATCCGGCTGTCCGTAGACGGTACAGGAAGAAGAGAAAACCAAATCCTGAATCTGCTGATCCTTCATGAACTGCAACAAAACCAGAAGTGAGCCCACATTATTCTGATAGTATTTCAGCGGAACTTCTGTACTCTCCCCAACTGCTTTAAAAGCTGCAAAATGAATTACTCCACTCAACTGATGCGCTTGGGCGATTTGGTCCAGGACAGCTTGATCATTACAGTCTCCCTGGTAAAATGCTAATCTCTTGCCTGTGATCTCTTCCAGCCGATCCAAAACTTTTTCGTTGGAATTGGACAAGTCGTCCAGAATAATTGGCTCGAAGCCCGCTTTGATTAGTTCTACAGCTGTATGGGAACCGATATATCCAGCTCCGCCGGTGATTAAAATATTCTTCATCTATCCAAAAATTTTTGCCGTAAAGCTATCCAAAAGGAATTAAAAGTCTAAAATTTTAAATTAAGTCTTATCGAATCAAAGTAAAAGAACCCATTTTCTCGGCAGAGGAATTTCCTTCAGCGGTGAGATACTCATAGGAAAGCTTGTAAGAAAATACGCCCTGCAGCATTTCCCTGCCACGAAAAACCCCATTCCAGCCTTCTGAACCGGAATAGACCAGCTGGCCCCATCGATCAAAAATCGTCAAGGTGAAACTGATCGGACAAGAGGAAATTGGCTCATAATCTCCCTGGGCAGGAATAAAACCAGTTGGCATCCGCACTTGAGGGACAGCCTGAGAGACAGTTCCTGAAGCTCGGATTTCACAGCCATTGGCATCAGTCACCAATACCTGATAGTCACCTGAGGAGAGACCTGAAATCTCTGCACTACTAGTTCCATCATCCCAAATGAATCGATACGGAGGATTTCCTCCACTGGGAATCACCATCAAGGCTCCGCTTCGGTCACCCGGACAACCTGGGCTCTCTTCGATAAACTCCAAACTTAAAGGCTCAGGTTCCTCCAGAATTTCCTGAAAAGTAGCGATACAACCCTTTGCATCCTGAATCTCCAAATCGATCTGACCTGAAGCCAAATCCAAAACTTTCAGACGTCCATCAGACCAGAAACTTGACCGACCTACCACCTGAAATGGTGGAGTTCCGCCAGAAATATCCAATTCGATCTCACCGGATGACTCCCCATAACATAGCGGATAAGTCAGCGAAGCCAGCGAAACAGTGATAGGTGTAGGATCAATAATTTCTATATCCAACTGAACTGTACCACATCCGACGAGATCGGTTAACGTTACAGAATATTTTCCTGCAGAAAGCCCAGCCGCCGTATCCTCATCTAATGTAGAATCATGCGACCACTTAAATTCAAAATCGCCGGAACCTCCAGTGATTTTGAGTTTGATCTCGCCATCTGGTTCATTAGGGCAAGAGGGATGGATCAGTTCATCAACCTCCATGTTAACAGGGTCGAAATTGACCACTTCCAAAACTTCTGAAGTACCAAAGCAATCCGGATTGGAAGGGCTGATTTCATCAAAAAACACCCTTCGGTCAGAAGCTGATTCATCCCAAATCACCGAAATTTCTGTTGTACCCTGACCTGAAAGCAATTGTCCACCGACTACAGTCCAGTTATAGTTTTTTCCAGAAACAGGAAAGCTTACCGTATAGGAAAGCGGATTTGTCTGCGGTCCACAGATTCCAGCGGAGCCTGAAGGTTTTTCAGGTTGTATATCATCGGTGATCTCCACAGCCAATTCCAAAACTTTCCCATGACAACCGTTAGGTGCCACAGGAATTGCCTCAACTTTTGCTGAAGGATTGGGTGCTCCCCATTGGACAGTAACTGTGGAATCCGTCTCAGAGATCACCTGTCCTCCATCAACTGTCCAAATGGCCGATTTAAAATTCGAAGTGTTTTCCAGAACATAAGTAAAAATATCAGATCCTGGACATACCGACGACGGTCCTGTAAGTGACGCCGCTATCCGATTTACCTCCACCTCAAAAGTAAAAGTCTCCTCACTGTCACAGCTCCCGTCTCCGGTAGATGCCAATACAGAAACCTCAAAAACACCAGTTTTGGCGAAGGTATGAGCTACCTCCTGACCGCCTTGAGCCACAGATCCATCCCCGAAATCCCAGGTAAAAATCTGGAATTTCGGATCATCCGGAATGATCTTCCACATCCCCTCCTGATCGAGGCAAGCTATTCTTTCACCCAGGACATCGAAATCATAATCGGTCTCGGTTTCAAACTGAATACTCTCCAGACTGGACCCTATAGCAAACCCGTAAGATTCAATCGAGCCTGAACCATAAGCGTATCCCAAAAATCCCTGCGGATTGCTTACTGAATTCACCCCTTTATTGATTTTGATTCGGGCATATTCAAAATCAGTCCCTGGAACAGCTGAAAATTGATTTCCCACATTTTGACCATTTAAAATCGTCTCTGCTGCAGATCCTTTAGGTACGATGATTCCGAGGTAATGAATGATCTCCTGATTAAATTCTCCGATAAGTTTACCAGCAGAGAAAATGATGGATTTCATGCGCTGATTATTCGGGCTGAGAGTAAATAGCGCAGGATCTCCCAGCGGTGCGACACCAAACTCATTGCAGGCAGCACTTTTAGCCACTACAGCAACAGTAGCTGGTTTAGAGGTTTCAATGGACGCAATTTCATTTTTCCCAAATTCCAACTTTAAAAAATTTCCGGCATTTAATGTCCCCACCAGTTGGCCATTGACCCGGATAGTAGTGGCATTTTGCGAAGCCAAAACTTTTACAATTTCCCCAGAAGTTCGCCCTTCCAAGGGAATATGGATAAAACTCTTTCCCCAGGTTTCTAAAGGATAAGCCTGCTGGAAAAGGTGATCCCCACTAGTCCCGCAGGTTCCGGCACTGGTCGTTTTATTTCCGCCAAATACCGCGATCAATTTGCAATCATTCCCATCGGAGTTTACGACTCTGACCCGGGATCCAGTCAGGTCACCATTCGCTTTGATCTGATAGCTCTCGCCTTCATTCAATGTCACACTGATGGGCGAACCTGCGGGAACGGTATTTACAGTATTTGCAGTAGGGATGATTTCTATTTCTGTATTATTTTCGATTGCCATTACCAGTAAAGTACTCTCGAAATTCTGGTTACTTCCCGGTACTTGCCCCGGACCAAACACATCGAAATGGGCAGTCACCAGGTATTCTTTTCCCAGTGAGGTCACCGGTAAAACTACCGTACCGTCAGAACTATATTCACGGCCATTAATGGCATGCACTGCCAGATCTCCGGAAGAGGTGATCTTCAACCTCCTAAAATTGACCTCGCCTGATTCCCGGTGTAAAAGGCCTTCCTCGCTCCCATCAAATTCCCTGACCAACTGCTGGCCAGCTTCCAGAGAAAAGGGGAAAGATTGCTTGGGTGTGGAAATTATACCTGAGGCTTTTTCATTTGCCGTTAGAATGATTATGGCTTTGTCGGGTTGGTCACTTCGTCGGTTATTGTCCATGAATCCGACATAAAACTCCCTGCCAAGAGTACTTTGCTGTCCGATAGATTTTATCGGACCTGCGAATACAAGTACAAAAATCAATAAACTTAATGCCGGCGATTTAAAATGCATTTTCCCCCTCCTCTATCCAAATTTACCTGATTAGCATGAATGCTCCTCGTTTTTCTACTACCTGCAGTTGATCTTCCAATGGGAATGAATAGCTCATTACATAAGAATAAGATCCTGATGGTGCCTCTTTATTCCCCAGCATCCCATCCCAGCCCTCGCTATTCGAATAAATCAGCTGCCCCCAACGATTGTAAATCTTCAACTCAAAATTGATTTCACAGTTTGAAACGCCTTCAAAAACACCATCATTTGGGTCAAAACCAGTAGGCATTCGGACCTCCGGCGCTGTTTCTTTGACTTCTCCTGTCCCCAAACTCACACATCCATCCGCATCAATCACTGAAATATTGTAATTTCCTTTTGGCACTCCAATTAGTTCGTTCGATACCGAGCTTCCTTCTTCCCAATTGTAGACATAAGGAGCTTTCCCTCCCGAAGGGAACGCAAACAATTCCCCGTTGCTGCCTCCCGGACAGGCAGGTTTCTGCAAGCGCACATCCACCTCCAAAGCCAAAGGGGAGGTGATTTCAAAAGACACCGGAATTTTGCAGCCGTTGGCATCGCTTACTTCCCATTCATAGGCTCCCTGAGGAATATCACTTAGCAAAAGCTGTCCGGAAAACGAATTCATCCCATTAAAATCAAGCTGATAGGGTGGCACTCCTCCAATGATTTTCAGGTCGAGCCGTCCATCCGGTTTTCCATAGCAGGAGGTGCCGGTAGGATCTACCGACAAAAGTTCCAATGGGAGTGGCTCAGAAATTTCTATGTTTTCCAATATCCTGCTGCAGCCCTTCTGATCTGTTACCCGAACTGAATAAATCCCAGCAAGAAGATTGCTTGCATTTTTTGCATTGAGATTGGCATCATGAGACCATGCATACACAAATGGAGCTACTCCCCCAGTGATTTCCAGATCAATCGCTCCGGAATTGGTACCAGAGCAACTTACCTGCACAGTCGGAGCAAGATTTACTTCAAAAACATCATTAACATTTACATTCAGATTTTCGGAAATCCCCTCGCAAAGTTCATCCACCAGACTAAAAGTACGATAGCCTACCGCGCCAATAACTCCCGGCTGATCCCAACTTACTTCAACTTTGGATTGATCTGCCCCTGATACAATTTGTCCTCCTGAGACCGTCCACTCATAGCCCCTTCCACTGGAAGCGTTCGGTGCCTCATAAAAATGGGTGATTTCAGGATCAAAGCAAATTTCAGTTTCTCCGATCGCAATCGCTGCAACGATCCTTTGATTGATCACTACATCCAAAAGAATAGGCTCTCCGGGGCATCCTTCCTCCGTGAAAGGAGTTGCAATGACTTTGGCATTTTCATTGGCAGGACCCCAGTTGACCAGCACAGAATCTGGATATGTTTCGATAATAGTACCTCCTTCCACTTCAAAGGACACCTTGCCTACGTGAGCGGTATTCTCCAACTTATATATCACCTCTTCTACATCTGGACAAACGGAGGTTTGACCGATGATTTCGCCCTTCAGCTCTAAAACACTCACATCGAAGGTAACTTCCTCCTGTTGATCACAGGTATCGGGACTTAAAGAGGCAGAGACTTTTACTTCATATTGGCCGGGAGTTTTATAAGTGTGAGAAACGTTCATTCCGATTACCGGGTCCGAACCATCTCCAAAGTCCCAGACGAAATAGGTGAAATCTGGATTCTCCGGATTGATAGACCATTCTCCTTCCTGATTCAGGCAGGCGATATTTTCCCCGTTCACCTCAAAATCGTATTCAGCATCGGTTTCAAAATTCAGGTTGTCCAGGGCTGCACCCACCGCAAAACCATAGGATTCCAAAAATCCAAAACCATAGACATAGGCTGTAAATCCTTCACTATTGCTCAACTGATGAACTCCTGAAGAAATACTGATCCGGGCATAGGAGTAATCGGGATCTCCCGGCACCGGATTGAATGCTATTCCTTGATTTGCTCCATCCAATCGGGTCAGTGATTCAGTTCCTTTCTTGACTACAATATTGACATAATGGGAAACAATTGATGGTAGGTTCAACGCATTGAATCGGATCTCCTTAAGCAATTGCTCCACAGGACTGTAGGTAATCATAAAGGGATCCCCGTTGTTGTAATTAGGGTCATTGACCTGATTACATTGCTGGCTTTTGGAAAAAACAGTGACTGAAGCAGGCTTGCTCGTATTGATTTTTGCAGTTTCGTTGATTCCAAACTCCAGACTTAAAAACTGACCTGCATTGATGGTTCCACGGTTGACTCCCCCTACTTCTACTGTTGTATTATCTTCTGCTGCCAATACTTTCACCAATTCGCCGGAGGATCGACCCGAAAGAGCCACATGGACAAACTGTGTACCCCAGGTATTTATTGGATAGGCCTGCTGAAAAAGGTTATCATTGGCTGATCCGCAATTCCCTACAGAAGTCCACTCATTTCCCCCAAAAACCGCGATCCGCTTGCATTCATTGGCATTGTCCCCGATCACCCGAACCCGGGATCCGGTAAGGTCTGCCCGGGCTTTGATCTGATAGCTTTCACCCCGATTCAGGGTGATCGTACTGGGTACATTTGCCTGATTCCCGCTGATGGAGTTGACCGAAGTAGTGATTTGAATCTGGGTATTGTTTTCTGTGGCAACGATCAGCAACTGACTGTCATTATTGATATTTCCATTGTAATTCACCGAAGCGGTCAATGTCTCAAAGTGGGAAGTGACCAGGTAATCTTTGCCCAGCGCTCCGATTGGAAGAACTACTGTCCCGTCTGCACTACGAAATCGCTCATTGAAAGCATAAACCGATATTTTCCCATCAGAAAGAATATAGATGCCTTTATCAGAGATCACTCCAGAGTTTCTGTGCAACAAGTCTATCTCGGTGGATGGCACGATATGGGTAAACTGCTGTCCCTGGCTGATGGAAAAATCAACTGTCCGCCCCAGATACTCTATGACTCCTGTCGCATTTTCATTGGCGGAGATAACTAAGACTGCCTGATCAGGAGTATTTGGCAGGATTCGGTTGTTATCCATGAAGCCCACCCAGAATTCCTTACCCACAGTAGATAGCTGTGCCTGAACAAGTTGCACCTGAAAAAATAAAAATCCAATGATAAAATACCGATAGTAAATCTCCCTCATAAAATATATTTGTCTCAATATAAACATCCCTGAAAAAATTTGTTTGCTATTCATAAAAAAGCCTTTCAATTCCTTTTCAAAAGCAGCAGGACGGGCCAAGCTTCAAAAATTTAATTCCTATCTTTGCGCCTCAAAAAAGAAGAAACACCGAATGATCTCAGTAGATAATCTTTCCCTCAAGTTTGGAAAAAGAACACTTTTTGATGAAGTAAGTCTCAAATTCAACCCCGGCAATTGCTATGGGGTGATCGGCGCCAACGGTGCCGGTAAATCCACCTTCCTGAAAATCCTTTCCGGAGAGATCGAAAGCACCAGCGGATCGGTCAATATCACTCCCGGTCAACGAATGGCTGTTTTGAGCCAAAACCATTTTGCTTTTGATGAAGTCGAAGTGCTGAAAACTGTTTTGATGGGACATAAGACACTTTTTGCCATCATGGATGAAAAGGACAAAATCTACATGAAGGAGGACTTCAGCGAGGAAGACGGACTTAGAGCCTCTCAACTTGAAGCTGACTTCGCTGAAATGGACGGCTGGAATGCCGAGTCAGATGCCGCAGCATTGCTTTCTGGATTGGGAATTACAGAAGACCTTCATTACCAGCCTATGAAAAATCTGGCCGGAAATCAAAAAGTGCGGGTTCTTTTGGCTCAGGCACTTTTTGGAAATCCGGATATCCTGATTCTGGATGAGCCGACCAATGACCTGGATGCCGAAACCATCGTCTGGCTGGAAAATTTCTTGCTGGATTTCAAAAACATCGTCATCGTAGTCTCCCACGACAGACACTTTTTGGATGCGGTCTCCACTCATATTGTGGATATTGATTTTGGAAAAATCAAAATCTACTCTGGAAACTATACATTCTGGTACGAATCATCCCAGCTCGCGCTGAAGCAGCGCTCCGATCAAAACAAGAAGGCAGAGGATAAGCGAAAAGAACTTCAGGCATTTATCGATAGATTCTCTGCCAACGTGGCCAAATCCAAGCAAGCCACTGCCCGAAAGAAAATGATAGAGAAATTAAACATCGATGAGATCGAGCCTTCGATGCGAAAATACCCAGGCATTATCTTCAAACCGGAGCGGGAAGCAGGAGATCAGATTTTTATGACCGAAAACTTGGGTTTGAAAGAGGATGGGGTCACTTACTTTACCGATGTCAATCTCATGGTGGATAAGGGTGATAAAATCGCCTTTATCTCCAAAACCAAGCAGGCGGTAAATAAATTTTTCCAAACTATCATGGAAGAAATTCCCCTGCAAAAAGGAAGTATGAAATGGGGTGTGACGATCAATAAAGCTTACCTGCCAAATGACAACTCGAAGTATTTCCAGACCAGTCTCAACCTCATCGAATGGCTACGTCAATATTCCACGAATCAGGAAGAAGCGTATGTGAGAACTTTCCTTGGTAGAATGCTATTTACCGGCGAAGAAACTTTTAAAAAATGTTCGGTGCTTTCCGGAGGGGAAAAAGTGCGCTGCATGATCTCAAAGATGATGCTCCAAAACCCTAATCTATTGGTGCTAGATGAGCCAACCAACCATTTGGATCTAGAGTCAATCACTGCCTTCAATAATGCGATTATCGAATTTCCTGGAACGGTTTTGATGTCTTCCTATGACCATGCTTTTGTGCAATCTTCAGCTAATCGAATCGTGGAATTCACACCAAACGGGACAATTGATCGAAGAATGCCTTACGATGATTACCTGGAAAGCGAAGAGATCAAGGCAATCCGTGAAAAAATGTATGGCAAAAGCTAAAGCATACTAAATTGTTAATCACTGCCATCATCATCTATCTGATCCTCACAGTCCTGGTGGGAGCGCTTGCCTCCCGCTTGGTCAAAGGATCAAAAGATTTCGTGTTGGCAGGACGATCGCTTCCGCTTTTCCTTTCTGCATCAGCATTATTTGCCACCTGGTTTGGCTCGGAGACCATTTTTGGGGCTTCCTCGGTCTATCTGGAAGAAGGGCTTCAAGGAGTGATTGAAGATCCATTCGGGGGTGCACTTTGCCTCGTGCTTTTCGGGATGTTTTTTCTGAGACCCATGTATCGGATGGGCGTACTGACAATCGGAGACGTCTTCGGGAAGATTTACGGAAAGCGTACAGAATTCATTGCCAGTATTTTCCTGGTACCTGTTTATTTCGGCTATGTAGCTGCACAGTTGGTAGCTATGAGTCTGGTTTTGGGTGCTGTCACCGATCTGAGCCTGATTGAGGGGATTTTTCTCTCGGCAGGAATTGTAGTCTTTTATACTTTTTTGGGAGGAATGTGGGCAATTTCCATTACCGATTTTATTCAGACCTTGATGATCGTGATTGGATTGGTTGCTGTCTCGGTGATGGTCAGTCAGGATGCCGGAGGGGTCTTTTTCATTCTTGATCAAGCACCGGAAGGCAGTTTTCAATTCTTACCGGACGCAGGGTTTACCTCTTGGGTCAATTATTTTGGGGCCTGGATTATTCTGGGTTTGGGAAGTATTCCCAGCCAGGACATCTATCAGCGGGTGATGTCTGCGAAATCTGAAAATGTGGCTGTGAAATCAACCTATCTGGCCGGCGGATTCTATGTCACCTTTGGTCTGCTGCCCCTGTTTATCGCTTTGGCTGCACAGGTGATGTATCCCGAACTTTATCTGGAAAACAAGCAAATGCTCCTTCCTGCTATGGTTTTGGCACATAGTAGTCTACCGATCCAGATTGTGTTCTTCGGAGCACTGATTTCCGCAATTATGAGTACTGCCAGTTCAGGGATCTTGGCACCATCAGCACTGATTTCAGAAAACCTTATCCGGCCCCTTTTTAAGAAAAATCTCACTGACCTCCAACTGCTTTGGATTCTGCGGTTGAATGTAATCTTGGTTTCGTTGGTTTCTGTCTATATGGCCACTCAGGATTCCAATATTTACGAACTCGTAGCCGAGGCTTCTATTCTTCTTTTGGTGTCCTTATTTGCACCTTTGACTGCAGGATTATATTGGAAAAAAGTATCTTCCACCGGAGCCGTATTTTCCATGGTCTTTGGAATGGCAATTTACATTCTGGCAGACTATCAGGAATTTGAAATCGGAGCGCATATTATCGGGCTGCTGGCAAGTATAGGAGCCATTATCGTGGGAAGCCTGGTCTTTCCGAATCAAAACAATTTGAAAAATGAACTATCCGAAAATCATACTTAAACGGGCAAAAGAAACCTCACTGATCAGAAGGCATCATTGGGTCTTTTCCGGTGCTATTCACCAGATGGATTCCAATCTGGAAAATGGCCAACTGGTAGAAGTTCGCTCCTCCTCCAATCAATTTCTCGGAATTGGCCATTTTTCGAATGGGTCGATCATGGTTCGGATTATTTCCTTTGAAGAGCGGGCAATCGATCAGCTCTTTTGGAATGAGAAAATCTCAGCGGCATATCAGGTAAGAAAAGCACTGGGCCTGACTGATAATCCAGATACCAATGTATTTAGACTTATCCACGGCGAAGGTGATCTTCTTCCGGGACTGATCGTGGATTATTATAATGGGACTGCGGTAATCCAGGCCCACCATGTGGGAATGCACCGTCATGTAAAAGAAATTGCCAGCGCTATCCAAACTTGTTTCGGAGATAAACTGGCAGGTGTCTTCGACAAAAGTTCGGAGACTTTGCCAAAAAATATAGGTGCAATTCCGAATGAATGGATCATTGGTGCTGCCCAGACTGATCTGGTGCAGGAGCATGGATCCACCTACAAAATCGACTGGGACAAAGGTCAAAAAACAGGTTTTTTTATTGATCAACGTGAGAACAGGAAGCTGCTGGGCAATTATTCCCAAGGAAAAAAAGTACTGAACACCTTTTGTTATTCAGGGGGATTTTCTGTTCAGGCACTCCGTGATGGTGCCAGAGAGGTTCATTCGGTAGACATTTCCTCCAAAGCCATCGAACTGACTGAAGAAAACATCTCTTTGAATACAGATATCACGGGAAAACACGAATCCAAAACTGCCGATGTGGTGAAGTACATCCGGGAAATCGGCGAAGACTACGATCTGATTGTACTCGACCCCCCGGCCTTCGCCAAAAACCTAAAGGCTAGACACAATGCAGTACAGGCCTATAAGCGTTTGAATGCAGAAGCACTGAAAAAAATAAAGCCTGGAGGAATTCTGTTTACTTTCTCCTGTAG
>CAZFSC010000084.1:0-15597 GCA_964521585.1 uncultured Limnohabitans sp. | reverse complement strand
ATTATTTATCTAAAACACCTAAAAAGCAGATCTGCATCCTCACCAAAATAGAATACATGCCTCCGCTATGTTCGCAGAGTCTAACAAAAGCTTCCCAAGAATCAGATTTTTTTTCAGGTTTTTGAGAATATTTTTTGCGAAAAGAAATATTGCCAATAGAAGTCAATCCATTCCTATTCGCTCTTAGGTTTTGTCTTTCATAAATATAGCTTCCGGTCCTAATAAAAAAGGAATTGAATTAAATCTCCTGAATTCTCCAAATACACGAATTGGAATGCCCAATTCTTTGATTTTCTAAGATATTATTAGTATTTTAATAATAGAGAAATCCAATTTTAACTACTAATAGATATACTAATATGAAAATTTTTGATCGAGATACATTTCTTCAACTTTCTAAAAAAGGGGGATCCCCTCTAATCTCAATCTATTCACCCACTTCTAGACAAAGCAATGACGGTTATAAAAAGGATCAGATTCGATTTAAAAATCAACTTACTGAAGTTGAGAAAAAATTGTCTTCAGAATGGAATATGGATGAAAGAGAAATTGCCGAAATTCTTTCTCCTGCAGAAGCACTTTTAGACGATTTTGAATTTTGGCAACATGGCTCTGATCTATTGGCGGTATTTCTTGCTGAAGGCGAAATTGATTATTACAAAGTACCAGTCATTCGCGAAAATCCGATGCATTTTATCGGCAAAAAACCCTTACTTACTCCGCTGGTCCCTCTGCTAAACGACGATGGACATTATTTCCTTTTGCTTCTAAATCTTGACAAGATCAGATTATTTGAGGCTACCAGAGATGTAATTCAAGAGGTCGAGCTAGACCCTGAAGCTGTCGCTACTTCATTTACCACAGAAGAAGAACAGGACGAAAACATCACTCACATCCAGGGTAAGGGTGGTGTTGGTACAGCAGGCACCATGTTTCACGGACATTCTGGGGGCTCAGATGAAGAGAAAAAAAATACTGTTCTGAACTATTTTCACCGAATGACCAATATGCTGGAGCCGATTTTATATAAACATCCGCTTCCGCTATATGTCGCAGGAGTAGACTACTTGATTCCTTTATTCAAAGAAGCAAGTAAATACAACCACCTCAGAGAAGGCTATGTGAGTGGTGCTTATACAGAAAACGATATGATGACACTGCACAAAAAATCCTGGGAGGTGGCTGCTGAAGATTTTGCTGCTGAAAGAAAACGACGGATGGAAATCTTCGAAGCAAAAAAAGCGGAAGGTCTCGCATTTCAAGACGATAACATCGCAGTGATAAAAGCAGCAATGACGGGCAGCGTCGAAACCTTATTTGTGAAAAGACAGCATGATCACTTATGGGGCACATTTGATGCCGCTGAGTATAAAGTAAACATTAATGAGTCCAAGGGAAAAAATGACCATTGCTTGATGGATCTCTCAGCGCAAAACACAGTCGATTCAGGTGGCAAAGTTTACCTTTTGGATTCTGACCAGATGCCTGGAGATGGGCAACTTGCAGCAATTCTAAGACGACCCTTAGCTTAATATAGCTCACCTTTAAAGCAATGCCCCCAAATCTTCATGGATTTGGGGGCATTTTATTGATAAAGAGGTTTTTTAATTCTCGATTTTGAACTTACTTTTTGATTTCAAGTTTTGTCCTGAGCTCTTCAATATTCAGAATCTTTGAGATTTCTTCCTGCTCCAATTTCTTGAATTTGGCAAGTTGGGCATCAATCAGTTCTGTCAATTCAGTCCTCACTTCCTCTGCCTGATCAGTTGGTGGATATTCACCAGTGCCGACTATGCTGTTAAGGTGGGCCAACTTATTATTGAGCCGGATGGGATAATTCAGAGGATCCTGACCGCTTTTATTTTTGGTCTGGTAAAGTGTCTCCTCGATTTCACGCATCTGAGTTTGAATTTTTTCCAGATTGGCAGGTTTATTTTCCATGCTATCCAATTCAGCCCGATAGTGCCGGATCAATTTAATTGTCTGGTGAGTTTCTGTCAGTTTCCGGTTGACATTCATCAGAAAATTAAACTGCTCTTCCAATTCAGCCTGAGTAGTTTCATACCTGGCATCAGGCAATACCTTGAAAAACTCCTCTTGACTTTGTCCATCTACAGTCATTCTGACTTTGTAATTTCCGGGAACTACCTTTGGCCCTCTCAGATTGGCAGCCCACATGATCAGGCCTTCAAATCCCTCTGCATCTTCTACCCGAAGATTCCAATTAAATTCGTTGCTTCCAGCCTTTACTTTAAGTGTATCTCCGTTGATCCCTTTAGTAGAAAACTCACGGAGTTTTTGATTTTTTGAATCAAAGAATTCAATTTTCAACTCCTCTTTTGGTTCTGAGCTTAAGTAAGAATACACCAAAACACCTCCCGGACGATTGGTGCCTTCTGTCAGACTTTTTCTTTTGACTCCATCAAGCCGGTAAGAATCCTGAGGTTTGAACAGGTGAAAAGGTTTACTTGCGATATTTGGCTCCGCCTGATGCAATAGCGTCAAATCATCGATGATCCAAAAAGACCTGCCTTGTGTTGCTGCAATCAGATTATTGTCTTTGATGGTCAAGTCTGTAATCGAGACTATCGGAAGATTGAGCTGTAATGAATGCCAGCTTGCTCCATCATCTTTAGAATAATACATTCCTGTCTCGGTACCGGCATAGAGCATTCCCCGTTTCTTAGGATCGGCCCGTATCACGCGGGTAAAATGCTCATCCGCAATTCCAGATGTAATCTTAACCCAGGTTTTTCCATAATCTTTGGTCTTATAGAGGTACGGCTCATAGTTACCCGACTTATATCCTGTAGCAGCGAAATAAGCCTCACCAGGTTCAAAAGGACTTGCTTCTATACTATTGATCTGTAACCACTCAGGCATAGATGCAGGGGTAACGTTTTGCCAAGTAGCACCATTATCAGAAGTCACATGAACTAACCCGTCATCTGATCCGGCCCAGATTACTCCCTTTTTAATAGGGGACTCAGCAGCTGTAAATATTGTAGCATAATACTCCACCGAAGTATTATCCTTGGTGATGGGTCCTCCGCTTGGCCCAAGCTTACTAGGATCATTTCGGGTCAAATCTGGAGAAAAAACCTCCCAACTCTGGCCCTCATTGGTAGATCTGTGAAACTGATTACTCGTTGTATAAAGTACATTCGGATCATGTGGGGAGAAAAATATGGGAAAGTTCCACTGAAATCTAAACTTCATGTCTTCTGCTCCATGCCCCATCGGGTTGTTTGGATAGACGTTGACCATGCGGGAAGTTCCTTTTCTGTGATTTTCCCGGGTAAGGTATCCCCCATAAGATCCACCGTATACTATTTCATTATCCTCAGGATCAGGAGCTATCCAGCCGCTCTCTCCACCGGCAGTAGGTTCCCAATCATCCTCTGTGATAGATCTACCTTCAGTCCTGTGTCTTATTCGTACAGTAGAGTTGTCTTGCTGAGCACCATAGATGCGGTACGGAAAACTATTATCAGTCGTCACTCGATAAAACTGAGCCGTAGGTTGATTCATATAGGTAGACCAGGTTTTGCCACCATCATTGGATACTTGAGCACCGCCATCATCGGCAATTATCATTCGCTGATTATTGGATGGATCGATCCAAAGATCATGGTGATCTCCGTGTGGAGCATTAGCACTTTTAAAAGTTTTGCCCCCATCTGTAGACTTATGATAACTTACATTAAGCACATAGACGGTTTCTTCATCCTGCGTATCCGCAAATATCCGCGTATAATACCAAGCTCTTTGGCGTAAGCTTCGGTCTTCATTTGTTTTTTCCCAAGTTTGGCCGGCATCCTTTGATGTGAAAACACCACCATTCTCATTTTCTATCACGGCATATAGGCGATTGGAATTGACAGGAGAAACGGTAATTCCCATAATTCCCAGCATTCCTTTCGGAAATCCTTCATTGTCGGTTAAATCCTCCCAAGTGTTACCTGCGTCAGTTGATTTGAACATTTTGGAGTTAGGACCACCACTTTCTAAACTATAGGGTGTCCGCTTGATATCCCAAGTAGTAGCGTATAAAATATCTGGATTTTTGGGATCCAGGATTAAATCAACCGCTCCAGCCACATCACTGGCAAATAAAACCTTTGACCAATTTTTCCCGCCGTCTGTAGACTTATAGACTCCCCGTGTATCATCCGGTTTGAAGATATCGCCTAAGACAGCTGCGTAAACAATATCCGGATTGGTGGGATGAATTCTTAGTCTTGAAATGAAGCGACTTTTTTCCAAACCCGCACGTTGCCAGGTTTTCCCGGCATCGGTACTTTTCCAGGCACCATATCCAAAAGACACATTCCCTCTTACGGTCTTCTCTCCTCCTCCGGCATAAACCACGCTGGTATCACTTGCTGCCACAGCCACGGCACCCATAGACCCTCCAAAATAGCCGTCAGAAATGGGTCTCCATGTTACCCCAGCATCGTAAGTTTTCCAGACTCCACCTCCTGCAGAAGCAAAATAGTAGGTTTTATCATTTCCCGATACGCCGGTGACACCATCCGCACGTCCTCCTCTGAAGGGTCCTATCAGTCTCCATTCTAGGGCATCGTAAATTTTAGGATCGGGTACATTCTGGGCATGCACCGTTGAAAATTGGATATTCCATGCCAACAGCAGCGACAGGGACCAAAAGATTATTCTATTCTTCATAATTTTAAATTCGTGATTTCCGAAGATAAAAATTAATAGATAGCAAAGATTCAAAATATCAAAAAATGATCAATGGTCATTTAATCCGATAGAGAATAAAAAAAAGCTCTTCCAATTTCTTGAAAGAGCTTTAAATGTTAAAGTCGGTTGATTAAGCTTCTACCGGTAATACACTTACGTAGGATCTACCGTCAAATTTCTTTTTGAAAGAAACTACACCATCTGTAAGGGCAAATAGTGTGTGGTCTTTACCGACCCCCACGTTGGTACCTGCATGATGCTTGGTGCCTCTTTGTCTCACAATGATATTCCCTGCAACGACTTGTTCGCTACCAAATTTCTTCACACCTAGTCTCTTGGACTGTGAATCTCTACCGTTTCTGGAACTACCAACACCTTTTTTGTGTGCCATGGTTATATACGTTTATAGCTTTCTTAATGAAAACTTAGAGTGAAATATTTTCGATCAAAACTTTAGTGAAATCTTGTCTGTGACCATTCTTCTTTTTGTAGCCTTTTCTACGCTTCTTTTTGAAGACAATCACTTTATCACCTTTTACATGATCCAGGATTTTCCCGGATACCTTTGCTCCTGCTAATAGGGGAGCTCCTACGGACACAGTGCCATCAGCTTCTGCTAATAAGACCTGGTCGAATTCCACGGAAGCGCCAGTCTCTGCTGCCAACTTTGGAGCGAACACAAACTGATCTTTTGTTACTTTGAACTGCTTACCTGCGATGTTTACAATTGCGTACATGTTGTATGATTCTTATTATCGAATTCGGAGTGCAAATATAGGGAAGTCGAATGGAACAAAAAAACAGTCTTCCAAAATATTCTTATACTGATTTAATCAAACCTCATCGCTGTATTTAGAACAGCAAGAAATCCTTCATCAATGGATTTCTAAATAGGGTCAGATAAGTAAATGCGAGTATTACTAAAAAAAAATGCTTGATTATTCTCATGTAAAGTTCCTACGATTACGATATTCCGATTAAAATGAAATTTCGCAGTTTGGATAGAAGATCCTAGAACACGAAATTATTTCACATCTGGGCTTAAGACGCTGTAATTTTGGAATCTGAACTTTTTTGGAACGTATATCGACCCCTACCACTGAAAATAAACTATCAATCAATTCAATCCGAAGAATTGATAGTCAATGCATTAAGTAAAACCAAAATTGCATTTCAAAATCTGACCATGGGTCAAAAACCACCTTGAATTTAGGTAAGAAAAGTTTTCAAAAGTTTTTTTAAAAAATTTTCAATGCCTCCTGATAGCATTTATCTTTCATTTGATACTTAATTAAAATAATCCTAATTAATTGTTTCACTGTTTTTTATAGAGTTTTGAACTTTATTCAAAAAAGAGCTAATTTTCACTGCTATCGGGTTTTTTTTATCGTTTTTGGTTCACATATTTGTTCAAGGGCTGCTCTGAAAGGCGCGGCCTTTATTATCCCCAGTCGCTCCAAGTCAAGCGCTTTAGCTAAACGAGAATTCATTCTATTAAATAAACCAAAGAGACCGATGCAGAAGTATGAACCAATTTTAGAAGAGAACAAGAATCGCTTTGTTTTATTCCCTATCCAGCACAATGACATTTGGCAGTATTATAAGAAGGCTGAAGCCAGCTTTTGGACTGCCGAAGAGATTGATCTAGGGCAGGACTTGACAGACTGGAAAAGCTTAAATGACGGAGAGCGACATTTTATATCCCATGTATTAGCATTTTTTGCGGCCAGTGACGGAATCGTAAATGAGAATCTTGCTGAGCATTTCGTAGCAGAAGTACAATATACCGAGGCCAAATTTTTCTACGGTTTTCAGATTGCTATGGAGAACATCCACTCCGAGACCTACAGCCTTTTGATTGATACGTATATCAAGGACGCTAACGAACGAGACAAGCTCCTGAATGCGATTGAGCACATTGACTGTGTAAAGAAAAAAGCGGAATGGGCACTTCGATGGATTGACAATGGATCCTTCCAGGAGAGGCTGATCGCTTTTGCTGCGGTAGAAGGGATCTTTTTCTCAGGCTCCTTCTGCTCCATATTTTGGCTTAAGAAAAGAGGTTTGATGCCAGGACTTACTTTTTCTAATGAATTGATTTCAAGAGATGAAGGATTGCATTGTGATTTTGCCTGTCATCTATATACTCAACACATCCAAAATCCACTGCCAAAAGAGACCGTAATGGCCATCATCAAAGATGCTGTGGAGATCGAGAAAGAGTTCGTCACAGACGCTCTTCCGGTAAGATTGATCGGGATGAACTCGGATTTGATGTGTCAGTACATCGAATTTGTCGCAGATCGGCTTTTGATGGAGCTGGGATGTAGCAAAATATGGAACAGCACGAATCCATTTGATTTCATGGATATGATATCCCTACAGGGCAAAACCAACTTTTTTGAAAAGCGAGTTGGTGATTACCAAAAAGCTGGAGTCATGGGTTCAGCCGATAGCAACGAAAGTTCCCGAGGATTCACTATTGAAGAAGATTTCTAATTTCTACTTTTCCCCAACAACCTAAATTATATCCCTATGCTAGTAATCAAAAGAGACGGAAGGAGAGAATCGGTAAGATTCGACAAAATCACAGCAAGAATCGAGAACCTCTGTTATGAGCTGGATCCGAAATTCATCCAACCTATCGAGGTTGCAAAAAAGGTAATCGACGGTTTATACGATGGTGTGACAACCACCGAACTTGATAACTTAGCAGCTGAGGTCTGTGCTTCTCTTACGGTTAAGCATCCGGATTATGCAATTCTTGCCGCCAGAATCGCTATTTCAAACCTTCACAAAACCACAAGCCAGTCTTTCTCCAATACCATGAAAAGACTGTACACTTATGTCAATCCAGTTACAGGTGAAAACGCAGCACTCATTGATCCGGAAGTCTACGGCATCATCAAAAAAAACGCGGCAAGACTGGACGAAGCCATTGATTACAAGCGGGATTTTGATTATGATTATTTTGGCTTTAAGACTCTAGAGCGAAGTTACCTCATCCGACTTAGTGGAAAAGTAGTCGAGCGACCTCAGCATATGTTGATGCGTGTAGCTGTGGGAATCCATAAAGAAGATATCAATGCAGCGTTAGAAACATACGACTTGCTTTCTCAGAAATGGTTTACCCATGCAACGCCTACACTCTTCAATGCCGGTACACCTAAGCCCCAGCTTTCCTCCTGCTTCCTCTTAACGATGAAGGATGACAGTATTGATGGAATCTATGATACGCTGAAGCAATGTGCCAAAATCTCCCAGTCTGCGGGTGGGATCGGTCTATCTATCCACCATGTTAGAGCAAAGGGCTCTTATATCAAGGGAACCAATGGCGTCTCTAATGGTATAGTACCTATGTTGAGAAATTTTGACATGACCGCCCGATACGTGGATCAAGGGGGAGGGAAACGTAAAGGCAGCTTTGCGATCTATCTGGAACCTTGGCATGCGGACATTAAAGATTTTCTGGAATTGAAACGAAACCACGGTAAAGAAGAAATGAGAGCGCGTGATCTGTTCTATGCGCTTTGGATTCCGGATCTCTTTATGAAGCGAGTGGAGCAGAATAAAGAATGGTCCCTGTTCTGTCCCAATGAAGCTCCGGGGCTTTCTGAATGTTACGGAGAAGAGTTTGAAAGACTCTATGAGAAATACGAACGTGAAGGAAAAGCTCGCGAAACCATCAAAGCCCAGGAACTTTGGTTTGAAGTACTTGAATCTCAAATCGAGACAGGTACTCCTTACATGCTCTATAAAGATGCCGCGAATGGCAAATCGAATCAGAAAAATCTGGGAACAATCAAGTCTTCAAATCTGTGTACCGAGATCATCGAATACACAGCTCCGGATGAAGTAGCAGTTTGTAATTTAGCTTCTTTGGCTTTGCCAAAATTTGTGACCAAAGGTCCAGATGGCAAGCTGTTTTTTGATCATCAGAAATTATATGAAATCACCAAGGTAGCTACCAGAAACCTGAATAAGGTGATCGATGTGAATTACTATCCAGTAGAGGAAGCCCGCAGATCCAACTTCCGCCACCGACCAATCGGTCTTGGAATTCAGGGCTTGGCGGACGCCTTTATTCTACTTAGAATGCCATTCGATTCGCCTGAAGCAAAAGGTCTTAACGAAGATATATTTGAGACCATTTATTATGCAGCTGTAGAGACATCGATGGAGCTTGCAAAAGTCCAGGGTACTTATGAGACCTATGGTGGCTCACCTGCTTCCAAAGGAATTCTGCAATTTGACATGTGGGGAGTCACTCCTAAGTCCAATCGATGGGCTTGGAATGAATTGAAAGAAAAAGTGAAAAAATACGGGATGCGTAATTCACTTTTAGTAGCACCGATGCCAACTGCTTCCACATCTCAGATTCTCGGGAATAACGAATGCTTTGAGCCTTACACCTCCAATCTTTATACAAGAAGAACGCTCTCAGGTGAATTCATTATGGTCAACAAGCATTTGATGAAAGACTTGATTCAGATTGGGCTTTGGAATGATAATATGAGAAACAAGCTGATTTCGACCAACGGCTCAGTACAAAGCGTTCCTGAAATCCCTCAACATATCAAAGATATTTATAAGACCGTTTGGGAAATATCTCAAAAAGTGATCATAGACATGTCCGCTGACCGTGGTGCTTACATCTGTCAGTCTCAGAGTATGAATATTTTCATGCAGGATCCGAATTTTGGGAAGCTTACTTCCATGCACTTCTACGCTTGGAAAAAAGGACTGAAGACCGGAATGTATTACTTACGGTCTCAGGCAGCCTCAGCAGCGATCAAGTTCACATTGGATAAATCACAGCTGGAGCAACCTAAAGTAGCTCCTATGCCTGTGGAAATCGCCAATAAAGAGAAAAAAGATGCTATCAGCTGCTCACTTGATGATCCGGAAGGATGCGAGATGTGTGGTAGTTAAAATTTAGAGTTCGTTAAATGGGAAAAGGCGTTTGAATATTTCAAACGCTTTTTTTTATATCTTTTCAATTCAAATACAAAACAATGACCCAAACAGACCTCGAAAAAAGTCTAGATAAACTAAATGAAAATAGTTCGCGATTATTTGGCACTATGACTCCACAACACATGGTGGAGCATTTGATCATCACCTTCAAACTTTCTTCTGGAAGAATAAAGATTCCTGAATTCGAACCCAATGAGAAGCAATTGAGCCAAAAACAATATTTGCTCTATACAGATATGGAATTCCCAAAGGGAATCAGAGCTCCCGGACTTCCTGCAGAACTTCTTCCCCTTCGGTTTGATACCCTGCAAACAGCCAAAGAAAAATTAATTCAGGCGATGGAAGAATTTGAAAGCACTTTTTCTGAAAACCCAGAATTAATGACCTTTCATCCCAGGTTTGGGAAATTGACTTATGCAGAATGGAAGAGATTTCATGATAAACATTTGAAACATCATTTATCTCAGTTTAAATAAGGTTTCAAATTTTGATTTTAGGAAAAAGAAGATGACTACCGATTATAGTTACCTAATAATTCATTTTAAAGTTCTAGAATCGATTTACCAAAATGATATTTCGAAACAGTGAATGATCATGATATTTCATTGAAGTCAGAAAGTATTATATGAAAATACTCATTTGGGCAAAAATTCTCAGGAGCTTGATATTTATAGTATTAAGTTTCCTTTGCCTGAAACCCGCTATTGGTCAAAATCAGGAATTCTATAATAAACTCAAGCAGGCAGATAGTCTTCTGAATTTAGCGAAAATGCCAGAGGCTATTCAGATTCTTTCACTATTGGACCAGCAGGGCAGTCCAAATGAAGATCTATACCGACTTCTTGGAAAAGCCTATTACTGGTCTGGGGACTTTGAAAAAACGAAAGATTTTTTCAGAAAGAGGATAAATGAAAATCCAGATTATTTACAACTTCAATTAGATTTTGCAAGAATTTTCTACGAACTCCAAGAATTTTCGCAATCAAAGAAGTTCTTGGAAAAACTAATTATTCAACTTCCGGAAGATCTTGAAGTCAACCAAAAACTAGCTGAAATTAACTATTGGACAGGGGGAAAGAAGAAAACATCTCTCAATTATTTAGATAATATACTGGTTCAGTATCCTGAAAATAAAGCTGCATTAGATTTGAAAGAGGAGATCAATCTAGTCACCGCCCCGCTTCTTTTTATACGTTCAGGTATTTACTCTGACTCCCAACCAATGCTTTATGGCTTTTTGGGAGCAGAAATAAGTTTATATCAATCTTCAATATTGCAGCCTTCCTTATTAGTCGAAAGTAGATTCTATGAAAACAATGAAACTTTAACTCAATTACAGGTAAAAAATAAATTTGGATTCGTTTCTACTAAGACAAACATGACGCTTGGATTCGGATTGGTCCAAAATCAAAATTGGAATAGCACGCTTACAACTTTTATCAGTGAATTGCAGCAAAAGCTTGGAAACGGTTTTTTCACTAGATTTTCGTTTGCTAAAGAAGCTTATCTATACACACTCGCAAGTCTGCAACAACCAATTAGTCCCCAACTATTAAGTTTAAGTCTTTCTAGAGAATCATCCAATTCATGGATAGGTAATCTCCAATTGGATCAAAGAACTTTTGAATCTTCAAATACGCTCAGGTCTTTTAATTTGTGGATGCTGGTTCCGGTGATTAAAACACAAAAATTTTTGTTTCACATCGGATATTCTGGGAGCTTAGCAAATACGGACAGCGTTCGTTTTGCACCAGAATCCACGTTTAGTCCAACTACTACTTCACCGAAGGTTGGCGACTTGATTCCAGGGTCATATAATCCCTATTTCACTCCCATCAATCAATCAATCCATTCAATACTTGCAAAGGGTTCTTTAAAATTTAGCCCCAACCAATCACTAGATATTACTGCTAATTATGGGATATTCGCTGAAATAGAAAACCCTAACATTTACTACTTCGGACCGAACAATACGAATCCTACGCCTATTGAAAAAGATGATTTACTATTAATTTTCAACACAGAATCCTATCACCCAATAGATTTAAAAATTGAGTATAAAAACATTCTTTCAAAGAGAACTGAGCTTCAATTAATTTACCAATATCAAAAAACCATTTTTTTCAATAGTAACACCCTTCATCTCAGCCTTATGAAAAAATTCTAATCATGAATAAACTATTTCCAACTGATTTCTGGAAAATCAGTGAAGCTCGTCATGTAAATTCTTTTCGAAAATTAATTTTAATAAGCTTAGTAATTTCAGGTATTACGTCGATTATTCGGTTTGGGGATTGGTGGTTTAGGGAAGAACACTTAGGCAATCTGGCTCTTTTTATCATTCTGTCAGTAACGCTCTGGTATGGAATGCTTCGATTGATTATAATTTGGGTCAATTATTTGGGAATATCGAAACCGGATTTTGAAGTTGCCCCGAAAGGACTCTCTGTCGCTATTTTTACCACAAGTTCTCCAGGTGAACCACTTTCAATGTTTGAGAGAACTTTAGAAGCCTGTTCTAAAATCACTTATCCACATATTACTTATCTTCTTGATGATACGCAAGATCCAAAATTTAAAGAAGTAGCGGAAAAACACGGAGCAGTCTGGTTGGAACTAGTTGGTTTACCAGGAGCAAAAGCTGGTAAAATAAATGCAGCGCTTCAGCAGACTTCAGAAGAATTTATCTTAATCTTAGACCCCGACCATATACCGTTTCCTGAGTTTTTGGATCAAACATTGGGATTTTTTTCTGATAAAAAAGTAGGCTTTATTCAGGTATCACAGGGATATTACAATCAATTTAGATCTTTTACTGCAAAAGCCGCTGCAGAGCAGACCTATACTTTTTACGGTCCCACCCAGATGGGAATGCATGGCTATAATTGTACAGTTGCTATTGGTGCCAATTGCACATTTAGAAGAGAAGCTTTAGAGTCAATTGGGGGACATGGGACTGGGCTAGCAGAGGATCTAGTAACGTCCATTAGAATTCACTCCGAAGGATGGAAGTCCATATATCATCCTGTTATAATTGCAAGAGGATTGGTTCCTGAAGATTTTGGCTCATTTTGCAAACAACAACTGAAATGGGCGAGAGGAGTGCACGAAGTCCTATTTGAAGAAGTCCCCAGATTATTTACTAAGCTTAGCTTTTGGCAAAAACTTTCATATATCACCATTGGAACCTATTATTTAGAAGGTTTGGTCTCGCTCATTTATCTCTTGATCCCGTTTTTATTTTTTTGGTTCGGCTTATTACCTGCCAAAATGTATTTCATTGAATTTCTCGAGTTTGGATTTCCAGTTCTATTTTTCTCCACTTTGATCTACTTCTATGTTCAGCAATGGCTATGCTTTCCTAAAGATGAATCAGGGCTACACTGGAGAGGGATGGTCATGAAATTTGCCTGTTGGCCGGTTTATTTAATGGGATTTTTATTATCACTTCTCAATAAAAAAATCCCCTATATTCCGACTGCAAAGCAATCGGTTGGTGGAGAAATATCGCCATTTGCTAAGCCGATAATTATCCAAGTTGTGCTTTATCTGGTCACTATGATGTATGTGCTTTATGATAGAAAGTTCAATGTAAATGAAATAGATCTAATTGAAACAGCAGAGATAACCTATGGAATGTTTGCATTTGCTACTATTCCATTTGTTTTGGGTTTATTAAGCTTATATGCCGTATGGGAATCAAATCGGTTGAAACCTGAAAGCCCTTGGAAAAAAATACCCTCTGAACTTTGATAAAACAATTATGAAGTCCCCCTTTCAGCGAATCATATCCGTCTTAGTGGCCTTGGTCATTGCTATTCTTTTAGTATCTGGAATCTCCTTATTCGGAAGTAAATCTGCAGGCCCCGTTGAAGATCTTTTCAGAAAAATAAGTGGAACAGTCTCGCGGATGGAAGAGAATTATATTTTAAATCAAAGAACTCAAAGTCGAGCAAACAAATTGAGCTGGTTTGAGCCATATAAAAATGATATTTCACTATTAAAGTATCCTAAACAAATATTGTTGGGAGCCTATGATAACCAGGTAATCCCTTCTTTTCAGCCAATAATCGATCTTGAGGATAGTCTTGGTATCACTTTTCCCATTATCCATATATATACTGCTTGGGGAAGCAAACGAGAGCAACGGTTTCCTGAAGACCAGGTTAGGGCAATCTCTACGCTTGGTTCACTTCCATTGATCACTTGGGAGCCTTGGTTAAATGACTTCACAGAGGATGATATTCCCAATTTAAAAAAAATCGACAATCGAGATAAAAATGGATTGGCTGACATTGCCTCTGGCATATATGACTCATATTTGATACGCTGGGCAAATGATGCAAAAGCTTCTGGAACCAATATATTACTTAGGTTTGGACATGAAATGAATGACCCATATCGATATCCATGGGGACCACAAAACAATAAAGCAGAAGAATACAAAGCAGCTTGGAGACATGTGGTAAAAGTCTTTCAGAAGCAAGGGGCTGATAATGTTTTATGGGTCTGGGCCCCACATTTAGCATATGGCTTTTTCGAGGATTATTACCCGGGAGAGGAATATGTGGATTGGATTGGAACAGGAACACTTAATTACGGCACTGTGGCCCCCTGGAGTCAGTGGTGGAGTTTTGATGAAATCTTTGCCAGATATTATGAAGAACTAGCTTCCTACAAAAAACCAATTCTTATTGCAGAATTTGGATCATTAACTGTAGGAGGAAACCGTGAGGAATGGTATTCGAAAGCGCTAAAGGAATTTCCCAGTCATTTTCCCCAAGTGAAATCATTGGTGTTTTTTCATAATAACAATGACGCTACCACCACCTATCAAACACTAAACTGGTATATTATAAATGATAAGAGTGTGTTAGATGAAGTGAAAAAGCAGTTAGAGACCTGGTAAAATAATGAAGCTTAATAGCTCAGCAGAGGATTCTTTAATAACAATTCAACATTGAAAAGATGATTCTAAGTAGTGCATTCTAACAATGATGCATTAGAAATATCAGCCATTTCAATCCAATCAATCTTGTGAAAAAATAGATCCGAGAAGATAGCCTTAAAATTAACCTCAAAAAACCATTTAGAAATCCACCCTGTTATTACACCTTTTTTTACAGTTGCAGAAATTGTCCTTGGATTTTCAGCAGATAGCCTAAAACAAAAAAAGCCTTTCAGCTAACTGAAAGGCTTTGAATAAATGAGGCGGCGACCTACTCTCCCGGGAATAACCCCAGTACCATCGGCGCTGCAGGGCTTAACTTCTCTGTTCGGGATGGGAAGAGGTGGGACCCCTGCGCTAGGCCGCCTAAATCTTATAGACTCAAGTTTGTCAGATCCCGGATCCAGGATATCTCTCCTGTTTCCTGTCTCTTTGTTCTTGATTCTACCCTACATGGTAGGTAAATATCTTAAGTTCTTTGTCCACAGCTCCGTACTTCCTACGTCAGCCTCCAGACTTTTAATAACATGTCTTTGCAGAAATTGTAACAACCGCAGCGTAAGCTTTTGGGCAATTAGTACTACTCGGCTATGACATTGCTGCCTTTACACCTGTAGCCTATCAACGTCATCGTCTCTGACGGCCCTATTTGGAAGTCTCATCTTGAGGGGAGTTTCGTACTTAGATGCTTTCAGCACTTATCTCTTCCCGACGTAGCTACCCGGCAATGCAATTGGCATCACAACCGGTACACCAGCGGTCAGTCCAACCCGGTCCTCTCGTACTAAGGTCAGGTCCTCGCAAACTTCCCACGCCCGCAACAGATAGGGACCGAACTGTCTCACGACGTTCTGAACCCAGCTCGCGTGCCACTTTAATGGGCGAACAGCCCAACCCTTGGGACCTTCTTCAGCCCCAGGATGTGACGAGCCGACATCGAGGTGCCAAACCTCCCCGTCGATATG
>CAZFSC010000083.1:0-15602 GCA_964521585.1 uncultured Limnohabitans sp. | reverse complement strand
ATTTCAGGGTGGGGCGGGACTCGGCCGATTGCCTCCAACGCAACGGAAAGCGGAAAGTCTAAAAACCGGCGCGTTGAACTGGAAGTAGAGCAATAAAAAAAGGCTTTGAGAATATTCTCAAAGCCTTTGTGCCTTAAAGGGAATAGCCTTCCCGGTATTGGCGCCTCACGAATTGATTGGCAGGATCAAAATTGGTGATTTTCATATTCGGACCATCCCAGAGCAATTTTATACCTCTTCCTGGATAATCAAACTGATTATTGCCACTTCCTCCAGGTCTTGGCACGCGGTAATCGTAGCTTCGAATGGCTAGATTTCCCATCAATACAGATTCGGTCAAAGGACCGGCGATGGAGAATGGAGAACTCAGGTTTTTAAATTCTTGAGAACCATATCCTGCAATGCATGCCTCAACCCAATTACTATAATGACCCCGATCCCCATTTGGTACTCGGTAGAGTGTTTCCGGTACATTGATGTCCTTTGTTTTGGAAGTAGGAAGAAGTTGCGGATTGATTCCATAGGTAGAGCACATCATCTTTCCTTTTGTCCCTTCGATGATTACACCGTTTCCACCATCTCCCATTTGTTCATTGGGTTCCAATTCCTCAGGTCTGGTGGGTTGAATTCCACCATCCATCCAGTGAAACTCCAGGTCTTCCTTGCCAGGTCTGTCAAAGCGCAACGTAATGTGGGAAGAAGGAGGACAGCTCTCCGGGAAATATCCCCTGGTAAATTCACCAACATAAACTGAACCTACTGAGCATTCGGCAGATTTAGGATAGCCCAGTTCCAACACCCTAAACGGCGGTTCCATGATGTGACAGGCCATATCTCCCAAAGCACCTGTCCCATAATCCCACCAACCTCTCCAGTTGAACGGTACGAGATTTCCGACATAGTCTTTATAGGGTGCAGTTCCAAGCCATAGATCCCAGTCCAAATCGTCAGGCGGTGTCAAGGTGTTTTTAGGCCATTCGATTCCTTGCGGCCATACTGGGCGATTAGTCCAAGAATAAACCTTTGTCGCTTCCCCTATCAATCCAGCTTGGTACCATTCTACCATTTTGCGGACGCCATCACCGGATGAACCTTGATTCCCCATCTGTGTGACTACTTTATATTTGTCAGCAGCCTCTGTCAGCATCCTGGCTTCATAGATATCATGTGTCAGCGGTTTCTGCACATATACATGCTTTCCCATCTTCATAGCCATCATAGCTGCTACTGCATGCTGATGATCTGGTGTGGATACAGTCACCGCGTCGATGTTATTAGCTTCCTTTTCTAGCATGACACGAAAATCCTTGTAATAGGGAGCTTTCGGAAATGCGTCTGTAGCTCTTTTAGCCCTAGAATCGTCCACGTCACAAAGTGCTACAAAATCTACTTTCCCAGAATTGAATACACCGGTGACATCATTATAGCCCATCCCACCTACACCGATTCCAGCTACTCTTAACTTATCACTCGGGGCAATGAATCCCTTTCCTCCCAGAACGTGTCTTGGCACGATATAAAATCCTGCTGCGGCAAGTGCAGATCCCTTGATAAAACTTCTTCTGGAATTAATATTTTCTGTTTTTTTATCTTTCATCAGGTTTATTTTAGGTAAAGATTTGAATTTAGCGTGATTATTTTTTGAAATCTTAATTTATCAAAAAGCTGATAATTAGTCTTGATTTGAATTCTGAAAGGATAATTTTTCTTTCAATTTTTTCCTATTCAGGTTAAGTTTATTTTGAAAACGATCACCTTTCAAAAAATCTCCAGATTTAGGATCAGGATTTTATTTAGAAAAACATCTAGTGAAACCTATGAAAAAAGCCAGAGGTATTTACCTATATTTTTTAATTCGTAAAACAAGATTTTTAAAAATTTACATTAAGTTTACTTCAAATCCTATGATATGAAAAAACTAATTTGGTCAATATTGCTGTCCTTTTCAGTATTGATGAGTGGCTGTCAAAAATCAGATTCGGTAGTTCCGATGGAAGAAGCTGGTTTGATCCCGATTCCAAAAACGATAAACCCCACCGGCAAGAGATTTGAACTTAAGTCAAGCGCAACAATTCAATTTTTGGGTGCAGGCTCGAAGCTTGCAAGTATTGCCAATTACCTGTCTCAGCGAATTTCACCTGCCACAGGATTTGGGTTGCCAGTTTCTGGTGCCACAGGAAATATAATTTTGGAGCAAATCCCGGGGGAAGCTTCAGAAGCTTATCAATTGACTATAGAAGAGGATACAGTAAGAATTAGGTCCACTTCTGAAGCAGGGGTTTTTTATGGTGTACAGACCTTAATTCAACTATTTCCAGTGGAAATTGAAAGCGCCACTGCAATTGACAGAGAGTGGCTTCTACCGACTGGAATCATCGAAGATGAGCCAGAGTATGCCTACAGGGGATCCATGTTGGATGTGGTGAGGCATTTTATAAGCATTGAGGATGTCAAGCATTACATAGATCAAATGGCCAAATTTAAACTAAACCATCTCCACCTGCACCTTACTGATGACCAGGGCTGGAGAATTGAGATTAAATCTTGGCCCAAACTGACAGAAATCGGAGGGAGCACCCAAGTCGGCGGAGGAGCAGGAGGATTCTATACTCAGGAGCAATACAAAGAGATTGTTGCGTATGCCGCAGAGCGTTTTATTACCATCGTACCAGAGGTGGATATGCCCGGTCATACCAATTCTGCTTTGGCTTCTTATGGAGAATTGAATCCGGGAGTCAATTTGCCTGATGGAGACATGGCGACTTTAGTGGAAGGTAAGATTGATTTTGACATTCTGGATAAGGAACCTGTAGCTGCAGAATTATATACCGGGATTGAGGTTGGTTTCAGTACTTTGGCGACCAATAAGGAGCTGACCTATAAGTTTGTAGAGGACGTGATCCGAGAGATAGCAGCGATCACACCGGGGCCTTATTTCCATATCGGTGGAGATGAATCGCATGTGACAGAAAAGCCTGACTATATTTATTTCGTAGAGCGCGTGCAGGATTTGACTTTAAAGTATGGGAAAATAAATATGGGATGGGATGAAATCGCTACCGCCACACTGCGTCCGGGTACGATTGCTCAATTTTGGGCAAATGAGGAAAATGCACTTTTAGCCAAAATGCAAGGTAACAGACTTCTCATGTCTCCTGCAACCCGCACTTATCTCGATATGCAGTATGATTCCACCACAAGGCTTGGATTGCACTGGGCAGCATTCATTGAGCTGGAAGATTCATATAATTGGGATCCTGCTACATTGGTTGACGGGATCAATAAAACGGATATCATCGGAGTCGAAGCACCGCTTTGGACAGAGACTATCACTAATCGTGCTGATATTGAATATATGGTATTCCCGAGATTGGCAGCTATAGCAGAGGTGGCTTGGAGTCCAACTGAAAGGAGATCGTGGGAAAAATTCAAAGAAAGAGTGGCTATTCAGGGTAAACGCTGGGATATCAACAACATAGGTTTTTACCGTTCTCCTCAAGTTAATTGGTAAATATTTGATCAAGTAAAAAAGCCTGAGTTTGCTCAGGTTTTTTTGTTTGTATCTAATCGTACATTCTTTGTTTTTGATAAAATAGGGACTAATATGGACGTTAATTTCCCCGGAAACGGATGGATGAGACTAAAAAAATTGAAATTTTAAATTAATGGGTGATATAATAATTGCTTTCGCAGATTGGATTTGGGGTACCCCAATGCTTGTATTGTTGATGGGGGGAGGGTGTATTTTGCTTTTCC
The DNA here is from genome assembly GCA_964521585.1 of uncultured Limnohabitans sp. Classification (GTDB taxonomy): domain Bacteria; phylum Bacteroidota; class Bacteroidia; order Cytophagales; family Cyclobacteriaceae; genus Algoriphagus. The sequence goes on along the minus strand of CAZFSC010000083.1, from coordinate 11,846 downwards.
ATTCCGGTTTTGTTCCATTCAGAAAGATGGGACACGCAATCAGTTTGCTAAGTGGAAAATACGATGACTCCTCTTTACCAGGACAAATCACTTCTCTTCAGGCTCTATCTTCTGCTATTGCCGCTACTGTAGGTCTGGGAAATATTAGCGGAGTAGCTATCGCGATTACGATGGGAGGTCCCGGCGCCATATTTTGGATGTGGATTTCAGCATTTGTTGGAATGGCTACTAAGTTTTATACCTGTAGCCTTGCGATCATGTATCGAGGCAAGGATTCCAGTGGGGAAGTACAGGGAGGACCTATGTATGTAATCGAAGAGGGTATGTGTAAGAAATGGAAATTCCTGTCTTACATTTTTTGTATTGCCGGCGTCATGGGATTATTGGCAATCTTCCAGGCAAACCAACTTACAGCAGTATTCCGCACCGTCATTCTGGAGCCAGCTGGACTTGATGAAGGCGAAAAAACAAAGTGGATTATAGGAATCACAATGATGGTCATTGTAGCCGTAGTAATTCTTGGAGGAATTAAACGAATTGCAAACGTCGCTTCAAAGTTGGTTCCTTTTATGGTGGGACTTTATTTTATTACCGTTTTATTGATCGTTTTCAAATATTTGGATGCTGTGCCCGAAATGTTGATGATGATCGTTACTGATGCTTTCACAGGGAAAGCTGCTGCCGGAGGAGCCGTAGGAGCGGTGATTGTGATCGGAGCCCGAAGAGCTGCATTTTCCAACGAGGCTGGTATCGGGACTGCTCCCATGGTGCATGGTGCCTCTAAAAATAATGAGCCGATCCGTGAAGGATTGATCGCGATGCTCGGACCTTTTATTGATACAGTTGTAGTTTGTACGCTAACTGCTTTGGTCATCCTCCTTACCGGAGTCTGGCAATCCACCGAATCTGATGGCGTCAGGTTGACGTTAGCTGCGTTTGATGTGGCTTTGCCGGGATTTGGAAGGTACTTGCTGATGATTGCTGTTTTAATCTTTGCACTTTCCACGATGTTTACCTATTCCTATTATGGTCACAAATGCTCGAATTACCTTTTTGGAGCGGATAAGGCAGATTATTATAATTATTTCTACCTCATCACGATTGTAGCGGGTGCTGTGGTTTCCCTGCAAGTAGTCGTCAGTCTGGTGGATGGGATGTACGCAGTAATGGCTATTCCTACGATGATATCTACCTTTTATCTTGCTCCAAAAGTCAGAGCCGCATCTAAGGACTATTTCAAAAGGATGAAATCCCTATAAATGAATGTTCTAATCTCTCCGAATGCTTTTAAAGGTAGCCTGACAGCGATTCAGGCGGGAGAGATCATTCAGAATTGGATTCAAAATAAATTCGAAAATTACAGCACAAGACTTATACCTCTCGCAGACGGTGGGGATGGAACGTGTACGCTTATCTCCAAAATATTAGGTCTTCAAACTTTTGAATACTGGACTCTGGATGCTTTAGGGAAACCCATAAAAGGCCATTTCGGCTGGGAAGAATCCTCCAAAACTTGTTTTTTGGATATTTCTACCGCCTCAGGCATAGCGCATCTTTCTGTATCTAATCTTGATCCCAACATAGCTTCCTCTTTTGGAACAGGGATTTTGATTGAAAAATCCGTAGAGATGGGAGCCGAGCGTATTGTGCTTGGATTAGGAGGAAGTGCTACTATCGATATCGGGGTTGGGATTTTAGCGGCATTAGGTGTTGGGTTTTTAAATGAAAAAGGTCGACAACTCGTACCCTTCAGTCCGAATTACCTTGCTAAAATCAAACACATTCAGTTGACTCCAAAACTTCCGAAACTCCAGTTCATTTTCCTCTGTGACGTTAAAAATCGATTTTTTGGAAAAAATGGCGCAATTCCCACTTTTGGACCTCAGAAAGGACTTGATCCTCGAGATTTTGAATCCTTTGAAAAAATCTGCGCAGCTGTCATTTCTATGCTTTACCAAAAGGCCAAAAATGAATTTATTGATCAGGATAGTTTTGGTGCAGCAGGAGGGATTGCAGCAGGTCTAAGTGCTTTATTTCCCTCAACGATAAAGATGGGTTCTCCCTATTTCTTTGAGTTGGCCAAGCTACGAGATCATGTCGCATGGGCAGATTTGATTTTGACTGGAGAGGGGAAATATGATGACCAATCAAAAGAAGGTAAAGCTGCATTCGAACTGCTGAACATGGCCAAAAAAGAGGGAAAAAAAATCGGACTTATTACTGGAGGCAATCATTCAATCGAGGATTCATTTGATATGATTTTGAGGTTGCCCGAATTGGATTTTAGCAGTGAAAATATTTCAGGAAGGGCCAGAGAAAATTTAATTCAAACTTTAGAAGAAAGTGACCTCGATCAGTTTTGGGTATAAAATAAAACGGAGGCAACAGCCTCCGTTTTAATTTTCATTATATGAAAGTGGATTAATGATCAGAATCCTTTTTGGAGAAAGTTTCTCTTATATCTACCAACGAAAGACCAGTCGCTAATCCAATCAAAATACAAACGATTATAAGAAATGTTTGGGCTCCTGAAGCGATAGGAGAGCTGAATATATCAAGTAATATCATGTTCATTTTTGGATTTGTTTGGATGCCCGAAGATAATTTTTCCAACTGAAATTAACAAAGGAATCCGTGGAAGATGAATAGATTAGTCGATTTCGTCGTCAAAATCTTCCTCTACATCATCATCAAATTCCTCATCCTCAAAATCAACAATATTGTCATCTAAAAACTCATTGTCTTCATCCAAGTCGTATTCATCTTCAAACTCATCCTCAAAGTCATCAACTTCTTCGAAATCATCGTCAAAATCAGCCATAATTTAATTAGAATGTGGTTTTAAATTAATTTTGATGCTAATTAAAATATTTTTTCATTCCCTACAATGTGACGACAGGTAATTTTTTTTGTTTCAAATCCAGTGCTTTGTTTTCATTTTCAGTAAACCAGATTTTTCTTAAAATATTTGCCCAAGTCCTCAAATAATAGATCACATCTTCTTTTGAATTTTTGGAAAGTGCATTTCTGCGTTCAGGCGACATTGCAGATAATATCTTGGGATCAGAAAGCTTTTCAAGATGCGAAAGATCATCGATAGTCAAACCGAACTCAAGCATTTTACTAATCATCAAATCCATTGGGTATCCACTAGTGGGGCAAAAGTCTACAAGTTGTTGGTTCCAGTCCCCATGTCTCTGCATGGCATAGCGATGAATTTCTGCCTTTTCCAGTTTTGTAAGTTCCTGAGCAAGGTTACCACAGTTACAGGCACCCATGTGTCCCCATTGGTAAGGAGCGCCATTTGCGAGTTTAGAGATAGTTCTTTCAATTGCAGCGATCAATTCTGGATTTGCACTGGCCATAGAATAGAAATGTTTATTGTTACTCCAATTTAACCAAAATTGTGTCTAAGGGTTTGAAGATAAAGTAAATTCAAAAAAAAAGACCTTCTTGAGAAAGGTCAGTTGAAGATCGATTTGATATAACTTTTAATCAGTGGTTTGGAGAGGTAGTCCTTGACGATGCTGTACTTTCTCGCTTTCGAGATGTCTCGATCATCGACTGAACTGCTCAAAATGTATATCTCAGCGCCATTTTCTGATGAATTGAATGAATCGAGAAAATCCCAACCATTCATTTCAGGCATGTTTAGATCTAAGAAAAGGTAATTTGGTTGGATGCTGTAAATGTTTTTCAGAGCTTCTTTAGCACTTTGAAATTTAAAAAATTTGCAGGGCTCGCTTACGTTTTTTGAAATCAGCTTTTCAGTCACGAATGTGCTGATTGGGTCATCATCGATAAGTACAATTGTTAGCATCAAGACCAAAAACGATAGGTTGAAATACATTTAATCTGTTACAAAAGTAACATGTAAATGTAATTTAACAAATATGTTGCCAGAAATAATCCAAATTTCAGCAAGAATAGATTTCAGTCAGCCTTAAATTTTTCTTTTCCTCTAAGGAGATCAAAAAATAGAATGAAGTCAGAGGCTAGACTGAAAAATGGATACCTGAAAGTGGCGGGTTTGTTTTTCTCAAAAAAGTAATGTCCTACCCAGGCAAAGCCGTATCCCACTACCGGAATTGACCATAGCAATAGATAGTTTTTGGTAATCAATGCGGTCAATAGGATCAATATTATCAAAGCTGTTCCTACAAAATGAAGTATCCGACTCGTATAATTTTGGTGTTCTGAGAGGTAATATGGATAAAATTCTTTCAGGGATTTGATTCAGGTCTCCATGTTAGGTGAATTTATTGAGTTGCTTGTATTTCTGAGATAAACCGATCCACGATTTTATCAGTTATTTTTAGAATTCGCTTATTTTTTGTCTTTGGACTGGCTACTTCGGCTACTCCCGTCAGTGTCATTAGAAATTTATCTTGTTTTGGATCAATAAAGTCCACGATGACCTGTACCAATTCGTAGCTTGAAGTCGTGTTTCGATTATAGTTATTCATGTATGGATTGAACATCCAAGGATCCCACACACGATAACCCCAAAAGGGATAGGGACTCATGTTGTTGACCATTTCCCGTTTTCGGGGGTCCTCATTAGAGGTATATCGTATCACTAGATCAGGCTGAGTCTTGTCGTATTGTAGCCCGGCTTCCTCCAAAGCTTCCTGAAGATGGATTTGTACCTGGGCGTCCAGAAATTGCGAAGTAAATCCCTTCATACCAATTTCTTGGTTGATCAGCACAAAGGATTTATAGGGTTTTCTGATTGGTATTTCGCTGTTTTCTTTGAATATATCAATTGAGCTACATGCAGTAAGGAACACCAAACAAAAGCTAAAGATTAGGGTAAGGGATATTGAGGATTTAGGCATTTTTATTCTTTTCTTTCAAAAACGAATAGGGGGTTAGAAAGTTAAAGTTTTGATTCCTTAGTAAAAACAAGCTATAAAAATTACAATATTCTTACTTGCCAAATACTATTTTTGAGCAAAATTTATAAAATGAACAAACCTGATTTTGACGATATTTTTATGGAGTTGGCGGTAAACCTGGCCAAAAAATCACATTGTATCAAAAAACACGTGGGCGCCGTGCTTACAAAAGATACCCGGATAATCTCAATCGGATACAACGGTCCTCCTGCAGGTACGCATAATTGTGATGTGGAATTTCCTGAGAGTGGATGTGCTAGGGATAGCAAAGGAAGCTGTTCTCTTGCCCTTCATGCAGAGCAAAATGCTATTCTTTATGCTGTCAAAAATAACACAGCAGTAGAGGGATCGACCTTGTATGTGACGCTTTCTCCCTGCCTTGCCTGTGCAAGAATTATTTTCTCAATGGGAATTTCCAAAGTTGTGTTTCTTTTTTCTTATGCAGAATATAAGGGGATCGGGAATGACGAGGGAGTGGATTTTCTCAGAAAATTTGGTGTCAAGGTTGAGAAATATGAAAAAGAGCTTGAAGTGAACGATAGTTTGGTCTAGAGGAAGTTCACCTCAGGGCTCAACATCACCCTGAATTTTTCGAAGACAGACTCTTGGATTTTTTTGGCTAGGATAACGATTTCTTCTCCTGTCCCGTTCCCATAATTCACCAAAACCAAAGGTTGTTTTTCATGTACACCCACCTCGCCATAGCGCTTTCCCTTCCAACCTGCCTGTTCTATAAGCCATGCTGCAGGGATTTTAACACCTAGCTCTTGAGGGTATCCCGGGATATCAGGATAGCTTTGCTTTAAGCGATCATATTCGATTTTAGAAACTGTAGGATTTTTAAAAAATGAACCGGAATTTCCAATTTCTTTGGGATTTGGTAGTTTGGACTCCCGAATGGAAATCACCGCATCAGAAATAGCTTTTAAACTCAGTTTTTCTATCCCACGTGCATTCAAAGTATCCTGTATCGCACCATAACTGGTCTTAAACTGGGGAAATTTTTGAAGTCGGAAGGAGACCTTACAAATAATGTATTGGTCTCTTAATTCATTTTTGAAACTACTCTCCCTATATCCGAAGTTGCATTCAGAGGGACTGAATTTTCGAATTGAAAAGTCATTTCGATTGAGTGCAGTCAAACTTTCAAAGACTTCTTGGATCTCCACTCCATAGGCTCCGATATTCTGCATCGGAGAGGCTCCGACAGTTCCAGGGATTAAGGATAAATTTTCGATTCCTCCCCAATCTTTGCTGATCGTGTATAGCACGAGATCGTGCCAGATCACTCCAGCACCAACTTCGATTATGACCTGATCAGTATCCTCGGCAACCAGCTCGATTCCCAATATTTCAATTTTAATCACAAGTAAATCAAGATCCTGAGTGAGTAGAATATTACTTCCACCTCCCAAAACAAACACTTTTTCTCCCTTGGAATTTGCCCACTGGAGGAGCTCCTTGAGCTCTGCAACGCTTTTGGCGACGGAAAAATATTTGGCCTTTTTGTCTATCCCAAATGTGTTGTACGCCTTCAGCGAAATGTTTTCTTGTATATTCATGAATGAATCCTTGTATTGCGAAATAAGTAAGATTTTGGACCAATCGAAAATTTAAGAATCATCCAAAACTAGATTTAATGAAAGAACTTTTGATCAACGGAGTAAGAATCCGTCAAGGGCAATCTATAAATATTGAATTGCCGATTGCCAAATTACCTACCCACACGTTAATTGATTTACCTATTTTTATCCGATCTGCTAAAGAAGAAGGTCCCGTGGTATTGATCAGTGGAGGCGTACACGGAGATGAGATCAATGGGGTAGTGACCGCAAAACGACTTTTGGAAGAAGTGGATGATAATCTTACTCTTTTGAAAGGCACCCTGATCTTTATTCCATTGGTTAATATTTACGGCTTTCTTTCCAATTCCAGGACTTTTCCAGATGGGAGAGACCTCAACAGAAGTTTTCCGGGAAGCAAAAAGGGCTCATTGGCAGGCCGGATCGCTTTCATTTTGAATGAGCAAATTATTCCTCAGATCGATTACGGAGTCGATTTCCATACCGGAGGGCGAATGCTCAGTAATTACCCACAAATCAGGGTGGATTACTCAGATAAGAAAGCTTTGGAACTGGCTAAGGCTTTTGGAACGCATTATGTTTTAAACTCTAAATACATCGAGAAATCCTTTAGAAAAGCGGCATTTAAGGCCAAAAAAAGAATTTTGGTCTATGAAGGCGGTGAGTCGATGAGATTGGATGATTATGCGATCGAGGAAGGAGTTTCCGGAACAAAGCGGCTGCTGGCAAGTTTACATATGATAGAAAACCAATCTGCTCCACAGCCAACCATTTTCTTAAAAGAGAGCAATTGGGTAAGGGCCAGAGCGTCTGGAATATTTAACGCCTCAGTCAAACTTGGTGATTCGATCAAGAAAGGCCAGATCCTCGCAAGAATTTCGGACCCTTATGGACAAATTAAAGAGCCAGTTAAATCACCAACCAATGGCTATGTATTAGGATTGAACAATTTGCCGGTGATCAATGTAGGTGACGCATTGGTCCACATAGGCAATGAATAATAGTTTGAATATTGGGAATTCCAAAGCAAGATTTTACCTACAATGAAGATTTTAGATTATTTTAAAAGTGTGAGAAATCACTCACTCGAGCTTTGCAAAAATCTGATTATTGAAGATTTTGGATTACAGGCAGCGGAAGAAGTAAGCCCGCCGAAATGGCATCTGGCACATACCACTTGGTTTTTTGAGCAATTTATTCTCGTTCCGAATATGGAAGAATATAAGGTCAAGCATCCGCAATTTAATTTTTTGTTCAATTCTTATTACAATGCGATGGGATCTCGCACAGCCCGAAATCAAAGAGGCTTGATGTCCCGGCCGCCTGTGGAAGAAGTGTTGGAATACAGGTCCTATGTCGATGAGGCTATGGAAATGCTGATTGAAAAAGGTGATGAGGAGGTAAAAGAACTTGTCATTTTAGGACTTAATCACGAACAGCAGCATCAAGAGCTTTTGATTACGGATTTGAAATATAGCTTATGGCATAATCCTTTGGATCCGGCAGTAATGAAAATAGCTGAATATCCGGAGGAAAAGGGCAATGGATGGACTGAGATCAAATCCGGCATTTACGAAATAGGACATCAAGGAGAAGGATTCGCTTTTGACAATGAGCTTAATCGACATAAGGTCTATTTGGATGATTTTGCGATTTCAAATCGTCTGGTCACCAATGCTGAATATCTTGAATTCATGGAAGCAGGCGGGTATGATAATCCTGTTTATTGGCATGATGAGGGATGGGCATGGACCAAAAATCTGGATATCAAAGCGCCGCTTTATTGGGAGAAAATTGACGGTGAATGGACCTATTATACCTTGGACGGTCGTACAAAGATTGCCGGAAACAGTCCTGTGGCACACGTAAGTTTTTATGAAGCCGCTGCATTTGCCAATTGGAAAAAGATGCGACTTCCTACCGAGTTTGAGTGGGAGATAGGCAGTAAGGGATTTCAATGGGGGCAGCGATGGGAATGGACCAATTCTGCTTATTTGCCTTATCCCGGTTTTAAAGTCGCACCTGGTGCACTTGGAGAGTATAATGGTAAATTTATGGTTAATCAAATGGTGCTGCGAGGTGCGTCTGTTGCTACTTCGGATGGTCATTCTAGACCCAGTTATAGAAATTTTTTTCATCCTCATTTCAGATGGCAATTCATGGGGATTCGACTTGCAAAATCAATCTAAACTTTATGAATGCAAAAAATTCTGACTTCGGTACTTTTGGCCAAGATGTCTTATTGGGTCTGCAGTCTAATCCCAAAACCCTTTCCTCCAAATATTTTTACGATGCTACGGGGGATAAACTCTTTCAGGAAATTATGGCTCTGCCAGAATATTACCTGACACGGAAGGAGTTTGAGATCTTAGAGCAACAGCATCAACAAATTTTGAAATCTGTACTTGAAAGTAGTGAGCCTTTCAATTTGGTCGAACTGGGAGCGGGGGACGGATTGAAAACCAAAATCCTACTTCGCTATCTACAGTCCCAAAATGTAACATTTTCCTATTTCCCTATAGATTTTTCAGGATCAGTCCTGGCAGAATTAAAAGAAAGCCTTTCCCAAGAGATGCCTGAATTGGAGGTGAAAACAATCGAAAATACCTACCGGGGCGCGATGAAGGAAAAAGCCTGGGAAAATGGGCGGAAGAGTCTCATTCTTTTTATGGGTTCAAACCTGGGAAATTTTCAGTTGAAAGAAGCCTATGAGATTTTAGATCATATTCGGATCGGGACGAATCACTCAGACTATGTCATGATCGGGTTCGACCTGAAGAAAAGTCCTCAAATCATCCTTGATGCCTATAACGATAAAACTGGAGTGACCAAGGCTTTTAATTTGAACCTTTTACATCGAATCAATCAGGAATTAGGCGCAAATTTTGACCTGGAGTCATTTGTGCATTGGCCTACATACGATCCGATACTAGGAGAATGCAGGAGTTATTTGGTTTCCCTGAAAGTTCAAAAAGTATATTTTGAAGCGATGGATGAAACAATTCATTTTGATGCATATGAACCTATTTTTATGGAAGTAAGCAAGAAATATAGCCTTAGGGAGATAGATAATCTGGCCGAGCGTAGTGGATTTAAAGTCATAGAAAATTTCACTGACCGGGAGTCCTATTTTGCAGATTGCCTTTGGCAAAAAAAGTAAAAAAAGGCGACTCTGAGATCTCAGAATCGCCACTATTAATATTTATCAGCTGAAATATTGTTTTAAGCCTTCGAGTTTTTCATTCAACTCGGCTTCTTTTTTTCTATAATTTTCTGCTTTATCCAGAGGGCTATTTACAGAGAAGTAGTATTTGATTTTAGGTTCAGTGCCAGAGGGCCTTGCCGAGATTTTGCTTCCATCTTCCAGATAGAATTGGATCACGTTGGACTTGTCCATGTCAAGTTTTTCTGTTTTCCCGGATTTAATATGTTTGATGGTGCTTTCCTTTACATCCACGATTTTTTCCACAGGAATCCCATTCATTTCTTTTGGTGGATCGTTTCTGAATCCGTTCATTAAAGCCTGGATTTGTTCTGCCCCATCTTTCCCTTTTTTGGTTACAGAAATAAGTGATTCCTTGTAAAATCCATGCTTGGTGTAAATTTCTGCCAATACATCAAATACTGATTTGTCTTGGGTTTTATAAAATGCCACCATCTCTGCTACAACGGCACAGGCAGAGACGCCATCTTTGTCACGGACAAAATCACCTACCAGATAGCCATAGGATTCCTCGCCTCCGCAGATGAATTGCTTCTTGCCTTCCAATTCCCGGATAATTGATGCAATATTTTTGAACCCCGTCAAAACCGAATAGCAAGTGACACCAAAGCCCTTGGCTATTTCATCAATTAACTCCGTAGTTACGATGGTATTGACGATAAATTGGTCTCCATCCAGTTTATTGGCATTTTTCCATCTGCTTAATAAATAATAAGTCAATAGAGCGCCGGTTTGATTTCCGTTGAGTAATTCGAATTCTCCCTTCCCATTTGGGACGGCAGCGGCATAGCGATCACCATCTGGATCACAAGCAAGTATCAACTCAGCTCCGATTTCTTTTCCCAGTTTAAGTGATAAAGTCAAAGCTTCTGCCTCTTCAGGATTGGGGTAAACCACAGTGGGAAAGTTTCCGTCAGGTTCAGCCTGTTCTTTGACGATATTGATATTTTTAAACCCGAAAGTTCTCAGTGCGTCAGGGACCATTTTGGCAGAAGCTCCATGAATTGGGGAAAAGACAATCGGCATGTCCTGATGCTTCTTGATGGCATCAGGTTCCAAGCTTAGACTTTTTACCTTTTCCAAATAGATTTCATCAAAGTCATCTTCAATGTAAATAAGAAGAGAATCGTTTTTTTCAAAATTTACCTGATCGAAGGATGTGATTTTTTGTACCTCGTCGATGATGTTTTTATCATGAGGAGCGACGACCTGAGCGCCGTCTTCCCAATAGGCCTTATAACCGTTGTATTCCTTTGGATTATGCGAGGCGGTGATCATAACACCACTCTTGCAGTCATAATGTCTCACTGCGAAAGAGAGCATTGGTGTAGGGCGCATATTTCGGAAATAAAGCACATGGATGCCATTTGCAGTCAGTACATTGGCGGTTGTGGTGGCGAAAAGTGTATTGTTGATTCTACTGTCATGAGTGATCGCTACCCGGATAGCCCGATCAGGAAAGCATTTGAGCAGGTAATTTGCAAGTCCCTGAGTAGCCATCCCGATGGTGTAAACATTGATCCGGTTGGTACCGACTCCCATCAATCCTCGAAGCCCTCCAGTACCAAACTCTAAATCTTGATAGAATGAATCTATCAATTCGTTGGGATTTTCTTTTATTAAAGTCCTGATGGTTGATTTTGTTTCTTCATCAACGTTTCCTTTGAGCCAAGATTCAGCTTTCTCTAAGATGGAAGGGTCTATCGTAGTCATATTTCAAAAATTTCGTTGGTTCTAAGATAATTGATTTGTTAAAAAATGCCATTCTGAAAAGTCAAATGAATGCTGAAATTTTGGCTTATTATAATCCCTTTTCCATAAAAATTTTTTTATCCCCTTGACTTTGACCTATTTTTATTTTTTCCAATTCATTCCGCATATTCTATGAAGAAGTTTATCTCCGGCTTTCTTTTTTTCTTTTACACCATTATTGCAAGTTCTACCCATTTGTTAGCTCAGCAAAGCAATTCCTATCATCGGGTTTACCTGAGTGGCAAGGATTACAACAGCGCAGTGATGTGGGATTTCAAAGTTTCCGACGGTAGGAAAAAGGGGGTGTGGACGAAAATCAAAGTTCCGTCAAACTGGGAAATGGAAGGATTTGGGACGTTTAATTACGGACATGACCACCGGGTTGAAGAT
>CAZFSC010000082.1:13798-15645 GCA_964521585.1 uncultured Limnohabitans sp. | reverse complement strand
GGAGTAATTCAGATTCCGAGAGACTACTTTTTATCAGGAGATCCAATTCCCATCAAAGAACCAAGATAGATTACTCCCGGTCGAAGGAGTAGATAAATCACTGAAGAAATCAAAAGGAGGATCAAACCGACTCCCGTAGGAAGGACCGCTCCAAATGTATAAGTCATACCCAAGACAAACCCTAACAGACATTCGGCACGATAAATCGGAAAAAATAATGCAAGTGGCAACAATCCCAAAATCATGTAGCCCGGCATATCCCTATTCCCAATAGCAAAAAAGGTGGCAAGCAGTATTCCGAAAAGCAAGCCGCTCAAAAAACCGTAGACAACTTTCTCCAAAGGCTGAAATGCACCCGGATTTTCGGAACGATAGATTCTTTTTTGGATACGGTAAGTGAGAAAAAGAGTCAATAACGGAATTATAAGAATACCCCACCAATTGGAAATAAACGGCAAAGTTTCATCGGCCAATACATGATGCCTTGGCACACCTCCATGAAAATAATTCCAGGTAAGAAGTGCGCCAATCGCCAGAGCTGCTAAACCGGTAAAGTACAAACGGACTTTAAAAAACTCCTTTTCAGTCATTGGATACAATTTAGCAGAATTATCGGGGTCACTAACCAAAACGCTGATTTGCTCCACTTTTTCAGAAACATTCGCACCCTCTTGAGCCTTAATATTATTTAACCTCCCCTTTCCAATTCACTTCTTTTGCAAAAGGATCCAGGATTTCATCGATTAAGACAGCTACCTGCTGACGATTCAAAGCTATATTAGATCTAAACTCACCTGAAAGTCCACCTGATTTCCAGGCTTCTTTCAAGTCATTTTCGGAGAGGTCTTTTTGAACCAGCTGCAATAAAACGAGCATTCGAACACCGGATAAATAATCTCCGGAAGCTCCCCAAAATTCTTTTAATTCAGGATATAGCGGTTTTAGTCCATCAATCATTTCGAACTCAGTTACCAATCTAGTCGGATAGAACCAAGTCTGATTAGCCCAGAGATAAGGCACTCCTGTACCTTTCAAGATTCCCGTCACTCCAATCTTTTGGATCGCTTCGAAATACGGATCTGAAGGTTTGACATCGATAAAAGGCATGAGATAAGCACCTTGATCCAGTAATTCCTGCTGCACTTCCCGAATGGATACTTCTTCAGGTTTTTCTCCGTTTCGGATAGCCACAGATGCTAAAGTGCCTGCAGCCTGACCAATTCCCAACACTACAGGCTGAAGTCTTGTGGCTCCATTGACAATATTTGAAACGGAAATGCTTTTTTCAGCGAGAATCAATCCGGGATGATCTTTCGGCACCAATGCTCCAAGCGGCACATTATAAGAAGGAACTCTGATTTTGATAAAATCAATTGCAGGCGCTTCAGCATTTTTTTTATGATGGTGATCAATGGTGTAATCGCCTACGACCACTCCAGTTCGATAAAATGGATCAGGTGCCTGGTAAGGATCCAAGACATAGGGTAAAGTAAAATCTACCAAACCATAATAACGCCTTGACTCCCGATAATACGGAATCATAGGAAGATCATCTTCTGTTGGATATTCATCCTGGGCTATTCCAAGATTTTTATAACCCAACTCATGCTGGATATAATAAACAAATCGTAGAGAAGTTGCTTTTGCAGCTTTGAGCGCTTCGATCCGCTCCGAAGGATTCATCTCTACTATATTGAGGTAATAATCATTGCCGCAATTCGGCCAATTGATCATGTATTTTCCATTAGGGAGTTTTCCATAATCCAGCATTTTACCACAATCCAATGTTGGATCATTGTCTGTGATCGGGTCAGCATGTGCGCATGCACAGGCAAATTCTGCTGGAT
>CAZFSC010000082.1:8205-13698 GCA_964521585.1 uncultured Limnohabitans sp. | reverse complement strand
CCATTCTTTAGGTAAGTCACCGTCCATGTTCCGTTGGAATAGGATGCCTCTTTCCAGAAACTTAGAAAATCAATTTGGAGGTTTGCTTCCTGAGCAGCCATTTTTTGAAGCAAATCGTTTGCAACTTTCGGTTCAAAAAGGGTATTGCTTACCCATCCGGTAGCCATATTCGCAGGTCCACCATAGATTTCTTCAAGACTCTGCTTAAACTCACCATAAATTCCACCAGAGATTTTATGATTCCCATCAATTGCAGAAACTCCGGCAGCGGTCAGCATTCCGCCCAACCAAGTAGTCTCCTCGAGGATTAGAGTTTTGGTACCCAGCCTAGCTGCGGAAATTCCCGCGGCTGTTCCACTAGCTCCTCCACCTACGATAATCAATTCAAACTCTTGCTGCGCAAAACTTGGTGCGCAAAGAAAAAGCAAAAGAAGTATGCTTAAGAGAGCCTTCGGATTTAATTTATAATAGTTCATACTGATTGTTTCAAAAAGAATTGACAGGCGCCAATAAGCGCTGATTTTTCACCAAGAGTTGAGATTTGTATAGGAAGTTCGATCTTATATTTATGGAGATAAGCTAAGGTGTAAGGCAAAAACCGATTAGCGACCAAGGAAATTTTGCCGCCTAAAACCACTCCATCGATTTGAAATTGAGTAAGGTATGGAAGCAGGAATTCGCCTAAAGTAAGACCAAACTCCTGAAATAACTGAGCAGCAATTTCTGATTCAAAATTGGGTTGTATCAAATCTTTGACTCCCTGAATTTCCTTTCCAAATCTGAACTTCGAGGTTTTTTTAAACCAAGCTGTCCCCAAATAATCCTCAGCAATCCCATCCCTGAAAGGTGCAGTCCAAAGTTTTGCATCTTTGACATCATCACTTAGTTTAATCGCGGAACCAAGCCCTGTTCCAAGGGTAATTCCAATCGAATTTTGAAAATCCCGACCTTCTCCAGCTACACTTTCTCCTAAAAGAAAGGCCTCTGCATCATTTGTAAATTGAATATTCTTTGAGGGAAGCCCGAGCTCCTTCGCAAGGAGACTTTTTACTGAAATACCGTAAAGTGAAATCATCTTTCCCTGATCCTGAATCAGGGAAATTCCATTTGGATAGTCAAAAGGACCAGGCATGGAAACCCCCACTTGATAAGAGGTAAAATGACCGGAGGACTTCCGGATTACTTTTGCCCAATTTGAAATAATTTCACTGGCACTCGCAGTGGAAGAAGTATTTACCTCTTCCTCATAAAAATCAGAAACAAAAATCCCATTTTGTCCATTTGAAATCTTTGCTGCTGAAATATGAGTACCGCCAATATCTACACCTATTAGGTTCATGGAATCAATTTATAATTAAATCATACGTAATCGCTTGGGGAGACAGCCTCTCTACTCAATAAGCAATTTGGAAAATCAGAATCTACTTTTTGAATTTAAGTTCTTCAAAAGGCTACTTAATATTTTCGTGAATTGAATCTAACAAAGAGCCGGAAGGATCCTCTGAGAGCTCCCAAAACATTACACCAGCGAGTCCCAATCGATTGACATAGTCGATCTTTTCAGCGATGGATCTTGGACTTTCGAAGGTGACCCATTCCTTTTTTTCAGGAGCGTATAAAAAGGAATTTTTGGAAACCTCATCCCAATAGATTTGATAGGCAGGATCGGCCATAAGCACTTGAATTTTGTCCTGGGATAAGGTCCGATCCCAGGTTCCCGGTTGATTCAAGCCATGATTTTCCGGCGGAACTTCTTTCCATCGCTTGCCATAGAATGGAATTCCGAGAACTATTTTCTCAGCTGGAACACCAAATTCAATATGGGCTTCTACCGCGGACTGGGCTGCCCTTTCCTTTTTGTTTGCTGGCATTGTTGCTGGATTTCCACGGTAAAGATTAGCATGATGGCCTGTGGTATCATCCCCTGGTCCAAAAAGATCATAACTCATAATATTGATCAGATCTAAGTATTGCTGAGCTGATCGGAGATCATTCACTTCAAGATATTTTCTGAAGCCCCCACTGGCAATGGTCGAGAGGTAATGCTTGCCATGGATTGCGCCCAATGAATCCAATGCCTCTCGAAAGCTTTTCAACATGGCCACAAAGTTTTCTCTGTCTTCAGCTCGGACAACATTATTATCCCCTTGGAGAGCTGGATATTCCCAATCAAAATCAAGTCCATCCAACTGGTGTTTTATCAAAAAATCGATTCCTGATTTGGTTAATTTTTTCCGGCTTTCCACTGTCAAAGCAGCATCAGAAAAACCTTTGGACCAAGTCCAACCTCCGATTGAAACCAGGATTTTAAGATTTGGATTTCTGGATTTTAAAGAATGAAGCTTCAAAAAATTCATACTGTCTCTTTCTGCCAGTCCTTCTCCTGAAGTTACTAATCCGTCCACCACATTCGCAAACGCATAGTTAATGTGGGTAAGCTTCTCTACAGGAATCTGAGCAGGATCCACTCCTTTCCATCCTGCGATGTATGCGATAACGACCTTTTCCTTTTCCTGTTGGGCCAGTGCTGCATGAGCAAGGATTAGGAGTAAGACAAACAATAATCTTGATTTCATGGCTTCGGTTATTGGATTGAAAAAAGACAGAGGCCCAGAAATCCCCGGGCCTCTATCAGTAATTTTATCTAGAAATTTGGAGATGCAGAAACTTATTTCCCTCCATCCCACCAAACTTTGGTAGCGAATAAATCACCACCCATTCGGGTAACGGCAGCCTGGTAATTTTCAGGATTAGCACCGATTTCAGACTCCCAGTATCTTAACCTTCTTGGAATGAAATTGCCTTCAAAAGCATTAGGGTCCTGGGTTGGGGTAAGTACAGGGAAACCTGTTCTTCTCCAGTTTGACCAAGACTCAATGTCATTCAAATAAGTGGCAGCCCAATACTCTTCTCCAATTAATCTCAATTTGTTGGCATTAGTAGCATTTGCAAACCCTCTTCCGGCAATGTATGCCTGGATTTCAGCTGCACTACGTGCAAAAGAAGGATCAAATCTAACCCAAGAGTTAATGGCAGCAGTAACCCCGTTAGCAAAATGAGTAGCCGCATTGGTGCTGATCCAGCCTTTCACTGCAGCTTCAGCTTTCATCAACTCTACCTCTGCATAAGAGATAAGGTAATAAGGATCTTCCCAATCCAAATATTTAAGGTTCAGCATAGAGAAGTTCTGCTGCACGATCGTAAACTTGGAAAGAGTTCCAGGAGGAACAGCATTCACTAAGTTGGTGGAATTGTATCCGTTAGGCAATCCAATCTGTGCGGCAGGATCAGTGATCCATGTAGACGGAACTTCCGGATTACCTACACCACCAGTAATGATCATCAAACGCGGATCATTATTGGCTTTCATCCAATTCAGGAAAGTAGCAGAAATTTTGCAATCTCTAGAATACTTGTAAGTATTCCAGTAGCCATCGTTCAGACCATTTCGGTTTACTCCTTGTGGTCCTGGTGCATATTGGATAAAAGCGATATCGTCATTGCTTGTAAAAGCACCACTGTTATTTGCTTCCGTGAATACCGCCTGAGCAGTCGTAGGATCTACATTACTCATTCGCAAAGCCATTCGCATCAAAAGTGAATTCGCAAACTTTTTCCATTTGGTCAAATCTCCTCCATACAGGAAATCCTGTACGCCTAAAGCTCTGGCAGATGGAGAGAATTTATCCCGTGCAGCTTTCAGATCAGCTATCATCAAGTTATAAACTTCTTTCTGTGGCTGATATGAGGGAAACCAATTTTGCTCACTCTGCAATCCATATCCGGCCTGAGTGTAAGGAATATCTCCATATATATCGGTCATTCTAAGCAAATCAAACACTCGCAAAATCGTAGCTGCAGCATTCACATTCGCCTCGTTAGGATCATCAGCTGTTTTGGTGATCACATGGGAAAACAACCGCACCACGTCTGTAAAGTGTCTTTCCATATAGGCACCACTATATTGTGCATTATAGAAATATTTATCTCCACTGAAATAGCCTGCAGTTGAAGCTGTATGCTGGATCATGGTAGCGGCATAGAGCATATTGGCTCTCGTATTTTCATATTCTCCTCCGATTCTCAACGTACCAAGGGAAAGAAGATACCGCATGTCGATATTCTCTACCGCATTATCATTGACATTTAGGTCCAATAATGACTCTTCATCGCATGATGTGGCGAACACAAGTACACCGAGCATCAAACCAGTTATTTTATTGAATATTCTCATCATTTCATTTTTTTTAGGTTAAACCTTCGGTCTTAAAAATTAGCAGAAAGGTTGAATCCAATACTTCTGTTCGCAGGAACAGAGAAGTATTCCAAGCCTTGGGAACCACCTGACACGGTGTAAGCAGATTCTGGATCCAGATTAGGTACATTAGACCAAAGAATTGCCAGATTTCTACCTACGATAGATAGCGATAGTGATTCAAATGGGGTACGCTCCAGAAATTTACGGGTAAAAGTATAACCAAAGGCGAACTCACGAAGCTTCCCAAAAGATGCATCATAAACCACATTTTCAGATACCATCGCATACCGTTGCCAATAATTATCGATCAAATACTTCGTGGGATCACTAGGATCTGCAGGAATAGTCCAGGTACCAGGAGTTCCTTCCGGAGTCACACCAGTTACTGTCAAACTTCCGTCTCTTCCCACGAGTGTATTCTTGTGAAGTCCGCTTTGGTAAGCAAAATAATTCGTACCAGACATCATTGATCCCCCGGATCTGAAGTCTACCAAGAACATCAAATTGAAACCTTTGTAACTGAAATTATTGGTAATACCGCCCGATACTGGATGACGGCCTTCTGCGATTGTTTCATAACCGTTTGTAGTTACCGGGAATCCATTGGCATCGTATACCGGCTGACCATCGATAGTCTTATGTTTGAAACCTGTAATCATACCCAAAGGCTGACCTACAATGTGACGGATACGCTCTCTTCTCACTCGGGACTCGTCTAGATTGACAAATTCAATCGGATCACCTGCAGCATTTGTACCGAGACTTAAAACCTCTGAGATGTTGCGTGCATAATTGAATGAAACATCCCAACGGAAAGGTCCTACTACCGGAGTCACATTGAATAATACTTCTATACCTCGGTTTTCCAGTTCACCAATATTGACAGTGGTAGAACCAAAACCAGAAGTAGCTGAAATACTGGTATTTAGAATATCATCAGAGGTTCTTCTCTTATAATATGCCAGATCGAGTCCAATTCGATTTTCAAGGAATCTGATATCTGTACCCACTTCCCATTCAGTAGACAAGTAAGGTCCTAGATTTGGATTGGGAATAGAACCATTGTTGATCTGACCCAGATTAGCTCCTCCAATATGTCCAGCTCCAACTAGTCCATAAGTAAGGTTCAAGGCATACGGATTCGGTCCGCCACCACCAACTTGTGCCCAACCACCTCTAAGTTTAACAAAAGTGAAGAAATCTGGCATTTTGACCATATCCGAAATCACTGCACT
>CAZFSC010000082.1:0-8105 GCA_964521585.1 uncultured Limnohabitans sp. | reverse complement strand
GTTCCATATGCCTCAAATGCATCCTCAGCTCGGATCTGAAAATCAGTTCCATACCTTCCTTGAACATACAACCAATCGGTAAAATCATATCTTAATGCCATATTCCCAAATACCCGGTCAGTGACATCTGCTCTACCCCACTGATGAGCTGCCCAATAAGGGTTTGTTTGGAATACATTTGATTGGTATCTCAATTCCGTACCATCTGGGTTGGCTCCAAGTTTATTTGGATCACCTTTCATTACATCTAAAGGAATATTTCCTGGCTTAAGAACCATAGAGAAGTTTGCATTTCCTGGAGAATCTGATAGTCTGGGACGGTTGGTGGCATCTTGCTTCGAATATTGACCAGACACAGCTAAAGTGAATTTCCCTTGCTTGCTGTTTACATTAATACTTGCCACATTTCTGGTGAATCCAGCATTGGGCAATACATCCGCATTGTCCAAATTAGAGAAAGAAAATCTGTAGGTTGTGTTTTCATTTCCCCCAAAAAGCGCAACTGAATTGTTCCAGGTAGTCCCTTGACGGTAAAAGTCATTGAAATCCTCTCCCAGGTAAGAATAAGGACGCTGCTGACCGTCAAATTGGATCGTATTGGATCCATCATAACGTCCCCCCCAGCCATTAGTAGCAGTATTCAGGGCTTCATCTTGTGTAGCTGGCTTTCGACCATCTTGACCTGGTCCATAGATTCTTTGAAAATCAGTTCGATCAACAACCTGGTCAAAGGTAAAGTTGGAGTTAACTGCGACACCAACACCTTTTCTGGAAAGACCTTTTTTGGTTGTAATTAAGATTACACCATTGGCAGCTCTGGCGCCGTAAAGGGCGGCGGCTGTATTTCCTTTTAGTACGGAGATACTTTCGATATCGTCAGGGTTGATGGCAGATAGACCGTCCCCGGCATCATTTCCACCCCACATACCTGCATTTCCTAAGTTACCGGACTCGATTGGAACCCCATTGACCACGTAAAGGGGCTGATCTGCACCTGTCAAAGAAGAACCACCACGGATCACTACTCGGGTAGATCCAGCAGCTCCTGTAGAAGGAGGAGATACGTTTACTCCGGCTACTTTACCTGTCAATGCATTTCCTAAGTTGATTGCTCTGGAATCAGTGAATTTGTCTCCAGAAAGTTGAGTTACTGAATAACCCAAAGACTTTTTGTCCCGCTGCATACCAAACGAGGTAACCACGACTTCTGATAGCTCATTGGCATCTTCAGAAAGTGTGACATTCAACTCAGTTAGATTGCCTACGGTAAATTCCTGTGTTGCAAATCCGATAAATGAAAACACCAGCGTAGAGCTCGGGCTTACCGTGATAGAATACTCACCATCAGTATTGGTGGTGGTACCAGTCTTCGTTTCCTTGTCCAGAATCGTAACGCCAGGCAATGGCAAACCGTCTGTCTCTGCGGTTACGACTCCCTTCAGAACTCTTGTCTGAGCTTGAGAGTTGGTCACCCAACCCAACATCAGCACAAGAGTGAAAGCAATTGATAGAGCTTTTCTCATAGTTTAGAATAAAAGGTGAAAATAAATTGGTTTTAAGTTTTTTGTTTTTGGGATTACCCCACCGAAAAGAGCGTCTGATAATTTTTCTTCCATGAAATTTTGGTTTAGTCCTATTTTAAAATATTTAAATGCAGTAAAATCCTATTTTTACCTAAAAATTATTGCATTAACAAGATTCAGCCACATGATATTGGGTATAAAGCTAAAAATTCCGGATTTCTAACAAAAGATATTCACCATTTTTTTTTAGTGAAAACAAAAATCTTATGTAATTTTTTTTTAAAAGTTAAAAAACTGTAGGATTTATTTTAAATATGAATTGCTAAATTAAAGAACAATTTTTAGAAATAGAATATAGAAAAAGGATTTTTAAAGCCAAGAAGATAAAATTCCGCCTTTTTGTAGGTCAAGTAAATAAATCAATGAAATCCTGCCCTCAAAAACATCTTTTTATTTACCCACCTTCAAGAAACTTCTTTATTGAATTGAGAGGAGTTGGATAAAAAAAGCCATCTCATTTGATTGAGATGGCCTTTCGGAGATATTTTTTTTTTAAAAAGGACTATCGAATAAACAAGAGTTCTCTATACTTCACAAGTGGCCAAGACTCATCGTCCACCAATAGCTCTAACTTATCCACCGCATATCTGATGGTGTCAAAGTAAGCCTCTTTCACATCTACCTGATAGCGCTTAGCCTGTACTTCCAGATCAGGATCTTTATTGATCACTTTTCTGGCTTCGATCATTGCGCTTACATTTTTTTTCAGGGATTCGATATGCTTAGACACTTCCTTGATAGTTTCCACTGCAGCAGAATGATCCAGTCCTAATCCCTTCAATCCATTTGCGTTTTCTATCATTTTATTCTGATACAGAATTGCTGTCGGGATGATATGATTCAATGCCAAATCACCCATGACACGACTCTCGATCTGCACTTTTTTGATGAAATTTTCCAGCATGATCTCATGGCGGGCATGAAGTTCTACCTGATTAAGTACATTATGTCGCTCAAAAAGTTCTTTAGCATATTTGGTTTTATAAACATCCAGAGCCATAGGAGTAGACTTCAGGTTAGAAAGCCCTCTCTTTGCTGCTTCCGCAGCCCATTCCTCGGAGTAGCCGTCACCTTCAAATCTAATTTTCTTAGACTCTTTAATATACTTACGTAATACATTTACGATTGCAATTTTTTTCTCCTTACCACCGTTCATTTCCTTTTCGATATCTTTTACCATCGTTTTCAAGACATCTGCTACGATCACATTGAGGACGGTCATCGGTCCGGCCACATTGGCGTGAGATCCCACAGCACGGAATTCAAATTTATTTCCGGTGAAAGCAAAAGGAGAA
This sequence comes from uncultured Limnohabitans sp., assembly GCA_964521585.1. Classification (GTDB taxonomy): domain Bacteria; phylum Bacteroidota; class Bacteroidia; order Cytophagales; family Cyclobacteriaceae; genus Algoriphagus. The sequence goes on along the minus strand of CAZFSC010000082.1, from coordinate 5,227 downwards.
GTTCTGTTTCGATCAGTATTGTCAAGTATGATCTCAGGTATTTTTGATATACCCAATTTCATATACATGTTATCTCCCTTTTCGATCTTGATGTTACCGTTTTTCTCAAGTTCATCAAGAATCTCAGTCAAAGTAGTACCCAAGAATACCGAAATAATGGCCGGCGGAGCTTCGTTTGCGCCTAATCTAAAATCATTGCCAGCTGATGCGATACTTGCTCTCAACAAATCTGCATTGTCATACACAGCTTTGATGGTAGCCACGAGGAATGTCAGGAATTGTAGATTTTCACGAGCAGAATTACTTGGCTGAAACAAGTTCACACCAGTGTCAGTAATCAAAGACCAGTTATTGTGTTTTCCACTTCCGTTGACACCGGCAAAAGGTTTTTCGTGAAGCAATAATTTGAGATCATGCTTTTCGGCTGCCTTTTCCATTACATCCATTAAAAGCTGATTGTGATCCGTGGCTTTGTTGATCTCTTCGAAAACCGGCGCTACCTCAAACTGACCAGGGGCCACCTCATTATGCCGAGTCATCACAGGAATACCCAATTTATGGGCCTCCACCTCAAATTCCACCATGAAATCCTTCACCCGGGTAGGAATGGAGCCAAAGTAATGATCATCCAATTGTTGTCCCCTTGCCGGGCTGTGACCATACACAGTTCTTCCTGCCATAACCAAATCAGGTCTAGCTGCAAAAAGCGCCTTGTCTACTACAAAATATTCCTGCTCTACTCCCAAAGAAGGCTGAACCTTTTTAACATTTCTGTCAAAATAATGGCAAACCTCAACTGCAGCATCATTTATTGCTTCAATTGATTTCAATAGGGGTGTTTTGAAATCCAACGCTTCTCCTGTGTAAGAGACGAAGATGGTCGGAATACATAATGTATTTTCGAAAATGAATATCGGAGAGGTGGGATCCCAAGCGGTATATCCTCTAGCTTCGAAAGTAGATCGGATACCTCCATTTGGGAATGAAGATGCGTCTGGCTCCTGCTGCACCAAAGCCGAACCTTTAAATTTTTCCAGACCTGCGTAGGCATCAAAAAACGAATCATGCTTTTCTGCGGTAGATCCTGTCAAAGGCTGAAACCAATGAGTATAATGAGTCACTCCCTTTGAAAGTGCCCAGGTTTTTACCGCAGAGGCTACTTCTTCTGCCGCAGAGGAATCGATCTTAGATCCTTTATCGATTGCTTCCATCACCTTTTTAAACACCGATGGGGCAAGAGATTCTTTCATCTGCTTTGCACCAAATACATTCGTGCCAAAATAATCTGAGATTTTAGGAGATGGTGGTGTTACAGGTTTTCGCTGTCTTCCCTGCACCATCGTCAAGGCTTGTTGTCTAAGTGTTGCCATTTCTACAATGTGTGGTTTAAAATTTTATGCACAAAAATAGAAAAATACTTCTCTTTAAAAGCTTTTGATCCATTTTTGAAGTCATTTTTTTAAATATTTACACTTTTATCAAAAAATAACCTGAAAAATCACCCTTATCTGTGATTTTTTTCGATTTTCAGACCAAAGATTGGGAAATTGAAAACAAGTCAGGATTAATTACCTTTGCATTCTCAAGAACAAGAACTGATTTGTGAAAAAAGTAGCCTTCTATACCCTCGGTTGTAAACTCAATTTCTCTGAAACCTCCACCATTGGAAGACAATTCGAAGAAAAAGGGTATCTGAAAGTCGATTTTCAGGAAAAACCGGATATTTTCATCATAAACACCTGCTCTGTCACCGAGAATGCAGACAAAAAGTGTAAAAAAATCGTCAAAGAGGCTAAAAAAATATCACCTGACTCGTATGTAGCAATCATTGGTTGCTATGCTCAGCTGAAGCCAAAGGAAATTTCTGAAATAGAAGGTGTCGATGCTGTACTTGGTGCTGCTGAGAAATTTCGCCTCATCGAATTACTGGACGATTTTGCAAAAGTGCAGGAAACAAAGGTCCTCGCCTCTGAAATACAAGAGGCCACTATATACAATAATGCATATTCTATCCATGATCGGACCCGTACCTTTCTGAAGGTTCAAGACGGTTGTAATTACGGTTGCGCATTTTGTACCATTCCTTTAGCCCGGGGTAAAAGCCGTAGTAACACCATTGAATCCGTTTTGGAATCAGCACGGGAGATTGCTGCTACAGATGTAAAAGAAATCGTACTTACAGGAGTCAACATCGGGGATTTTGGTATCGTGGAAGGTAAGCGAAATGAGCGTTTTGCTGATCTTGTGTATGCGATAGATGAAGTAGAAGGAATTGATCGACTGCGTATATCCTCCATCGAACCTAATCTTCTCACCAATGAGATCATCAGCTTTGTGGCAACGTCTAAGCGATTTGTACCTCATTTCCATGTGCCGCTACAGTCTGGATCCAATACTATTTTGAGGAAAATGGGCCGGCGTTATTTACGCGAGTTGTATGAAGATCGTGTCTCAAAAATCAAATCTCTCATGCCTCAGGCCTGCATCGGAGTAGATGTCATCGTCGGTTTTCCAGGAGAAACCGATGAATTGTTTTTGGAAACCTATAATTTCCTCAACGAGCTTGACATCTCTTACCTTCATGTATTCACTTATTCTGAGCGGCCCAATACCCGTGCAGCCGAAATGAGCGATGTGGTCCCGATGAAAAAAAGAAATGAGCGTTCAAAAATGCTACGAATCCTTTCTGAGAAAAAAAGAAGGAAATTCTATCAGGAAAATCTCGGCAAGACTTTCACCGTTTTATTTGAAGATGATGTGGTTGACGGAAAGATGCATGGTTTCACCGAAAATTACATTCGCGTAGCAGCCAAATATGACCCAATGCTGATTAATGAACTTAAACAGGTTACTTTGGATCAGATCAATGAATCAGGAAATGTAGAGGTTTTGGAACCTGATTTTGTATTCGAAAAGCACTAATCCATAGGGAATCATCATCTGGTGATTCCCTTTTTTAAATACATTACTACCCAAACTTTTTTGCCCATTGATTTTAAACCAACCTATTTTTCCTAAATTCAGTGGAGCAAAATTTTATTTTTCGTGGATAAAAACCCCAAACCTCTTTTAGTTCAAGACGAGCCTTGGCTATCAGACTATACGTCACAGATACAGGCAAGGCAGGATCGCTTTGAAAAAGCAATTCATGAAATCGAAAATTACATCGGCAGTATTACCGAGTTTGCCGGTATGCACCAATATTACGGGATTCACTTCGAAGCTTGGCGCAATGGCTGGGTCTATCGGGAATGGGCCCCGGCAGCAAATCAACTCTACTTCATTGGAGATTTCAACGGATGGAATCTCAGCTCGCATCCCATGCGTCGTAATCCACGAGGGGATTGGGAGATTTTCCTTCCTTATGAGGAATACAAAGATCGCTTCATCCATCGAAGCAAAGTGAAGGTTCGGGTAGAATCTGCAAAACATACATTGGATCGAATTCCGGCTTATATCACCCGGGTTATCCAGGATCCGGTTAGCCATGATTTTGCAGGTCAGCTTTGGTTCCCTGAAAAGTTTGAGTGGTCTGATGCCCACTTTTCTCCCCAAACTAATTTTAAGCAACCTCTGATCTATGAATGCCACGTTGGCATGGCCCAGGAAAAGCTTGGCGTAGGCACTTATTTTGAGTTTGAAAAATACATTTTACCTCGAATCAAAGCTGCAGGATATAATACCATTCAGATGATGGCCATTATGGAGCATCCGTATTACGGGTCTTTTGGCTATCACGTCTCTAATTTCTTTGCGCCTACTTCCCGGTTTGGCACTCCCGAAGAACTCAAATCTCTCATCAACACTGCCCATGAAATGGGAATAGCAGTGGTAATGGACATGGTACATTCCCACGCTGTGAAAAATGTCAATGAAGGATTAAATGAATTTGATGGAAGTGAGCATCAGTATTTTCATCCTGGAACCAGAGGCTACCATGAGGGCTGGGATTCTAAACTTTTCGATTATGGAAAGTTTCAGGTACAGCAGTTTTTGCTATCAAACATCCGCTATTGGCTTGAGGAATTTCATTTCGATGGCTTCCGATTTGATGGTGTCACTTCCATGATTTACCACCATCACGGGCATATTTCTTTTGGAGATGCGGCTGCATATTTTGATGAGGGAGTAGATGAAGATGCACTACTTTACCTTCAACTTGCCAATACACTAATCCACAAAGTGAAGGAAGGGGCTATATCCATTGCAGAGGAAGTCAGTGGAATGCCTGGATTGTGCAGAGAGGTGAGCCATGGCGGAATAGGATTTGACTTTAGGCTTGCCATGGGAATTCCTGACTTTTGGATCAAAACCTTGAAGCACAAGCTAGATGAACAATGGGACATGTTTGAATTATGGCATGAATTGACCAATCGTCCCGCAAAAGAAAAATCGATCGCCTATGCAGAAAGCCACGATCAAGCTCTGGTCGGAGACAAATCAATTGCCTTTTGGCTTATGGACAAGGAGATGTATTTCAAGATGTCTGTCTTACAAGAAAGTTTAATAGTAGACCGAGGAATCGCCCTGCATAAACTGATCAGGATGGTCACACTGACTTTGGGAGGAGAAGGATATTTGAATTTCATAGGAAATGAATTTGGACATCCGGAATGGGTGGATTTTCCAAGAATAGGAAATAATTGGAGCTACCAGTTCGCAAGAAGACAATGGTCACTCGTGGATGAGCCCCTACTGCGCTACCAGCAGCTTAATGCCTGGGACAAAGCCATGATCCAGCTGGCTAAAGATAAACAGCTGCTTTCCTCCCCACCTGCCCAACAACTGTTTCTTGATCCTGATAAAAAGATACTTGCCTACACCCGGGGAGCAGTGGTTTTCGTCTTTTCATTTCATCCTACAGAATCTTATTTCGGTTTACCTGTACCTATGCCCAAATCAGGATCTTATCGAATCATTCTCCACTCAGATGAAAAGAAATTTGGGGGTTTTGAAAGACTGGACAAAAATATCAACTACCAAACCGAAAAGGATCAAAAAGTTAATCTGTACGTACCTAATCGGGTGATGATGGTGCTGGAAAGAATTGAAACGGAAAGAGACTAGAAGCCTTCGGGTAAAAGTATCTGTGGATCTTCAATGGAGAATTTCAACACCCACCTCATGTTTTACTCAATCTCAAATTTAGTTTCTAAAGGTTGAAAATTAGGGATTGAAAATTTAAGTCAAAAAAACCTCAAACATCGATCAATTAGTAATTACAAAT
>CAZFSC010000081.1:13315-15718 GCA_964521585.1 uncultured Limnohabitans sp. | reverse complement strand
CTCCTCCGGTCTGTGCCATTTCTTTCATTCTGCGCATAAATTCCTCCATGGTAATTGTCACCGGCATCTCTTCCGGACTGAGTCCTTCGACTTCGACCGAGTAGGTTTTATTATCGATCGCTTTTTCAAAGATTTCCTTCACGGTTTTACTCTGTTCCTCAGTCAGCAGATTCGCATAGGCATCGTCTTTCTGAATCAGTTTCTCTGCCACGTCCGCATCCACTCGCTTGAGTTGGGTTTTCTCCAACTTGCTCTCCAGATTCTGGATAAAGTGACTGTCAATCGGTGAATCCATCACCAGGACATCGTAATCCTTTTTATTCGCTGACTGAATAAATCCATCCTGCTTATTGACATCCGTGGCATAGAGGAAAATGGTCTGCTCATTTTTATCTGTCTGCACCGGCTTTACTTTGCTTTGGTATTCTTCAATGGTGAAGTATTCTCCTTGCGTATTTTTCAACAAAGCGAAATCCTTTCCTTTCTCGTAGAATTTTTCCTCGGAGATCATCCCGTATTTCACAAAAAGCCCTATGTCATTCCATTTCGATTCAAAGGCTTTTCGATCCTTTTTAAACAACTCAGCCAGCTTATCAGCTACTTTTTTGGTGATGTAGCTATTGATCTTTTTAACATTAGAATCTGCCTGCAAGAAACTTCTGGACACGTTCAAAGGAATATCCGGAGAATCGATCACCCCGTGAAGCAGCATCAGAAATTCAGGAACAATGTCTTTCACTTCGTCCGTGATGAAAACCTGACGGCTAAACAACTTGATCTTGTTTCGCTGCAATTCAAATTCATTCTTAACCTTAGGGAAATAGAGAACTCCAGTCAGGTTGAATGGGTAATCCACATTCAAATGAATCCAAAACAAGGGATCCTCTGACATCGGATAAAGCTCCTTGTAGAACTTCAGGTAATCCTCATCAGTCAGATCGCTGGGCGATTTGGTCCAGATCGGAGCAGTCGTATTGATGATGTTATCCACTTCAACTGACTTCCACTTTTTCTTGCCTTCCTCATCTACTCCATCTTCAACAGACTCGGTCTTCGTGCCAAATTTGATCGGAACAGGAAGGAACTTGCAGTATTTATCCAAAATACCCTGCAACTTCCACTTGTCAAGAAACTCTTCTGAGTCTTTGTTCAGATGAAGAATCACATCAGTTCCCCGCTCTTTTCTCTTTCCTTTGGAAATTTCGAAGGAAGTAGTGCCATCGCAGGTCCATTTTGCTGCTTCAGCATCTTCCTGATAGGACAAAGTCTGGATTTCCACTTTGTCCGCCACCATGAAAGCAGAATAGAAACCAAGTCCAAACTTACCGATGATCTCATTGGCATCTTTGGCATCTTTGAACCTCTCAACGAATTCTTCTGCTCCTGAGAAAGCCACTTGGTTGATGTATTTTTTGATTTCTTCGGGCGTCATCCCCAGTCCGCGATCGGAGATGGTGATGGTTTTCTTTTTCTCATCAAAACTTACTTCGACTGTGGTATCACCCAGTTCTCCACTGTACTGACCTAATGTCGCAAGTCGTTTGATTTTTTGGGTTGCGTCGACCGCGTTGGCGACAAGTTCCCGAAGGAAAATCTCATTGTCTGAGTAAAGGAACTTCTTGATAATCGGGAAAATATTCTCGGTATGGATCGAGATTGTACCTTTTTCCTGCATGGTTATAAATTAGTTTAGTTTAAAACATGATTTGCTGCCAATCGAATTGCAAGGCTTGTTCCATTTCTGAAAAAGTGACAAGATGACAGGGGAGAAAATCAGAATTCTGAAGTGAGAAATCTGAAATTTCTTGTTTTCAGACTTCTCACTTGATACTTCTGACTTACATTTGCTGTATGCTAAAAGAAATCACCGTTCTCATCCAAAAAGAGCTCACGCTCGAGTGGCGTCAAAAATACGCTTTGAATGGGATTCTTCTTTATGTCGTTTCGGCTGTATTTATCACCTATCTCAGTGTGGGGGCCAAAGCAGGAAATCTTTCCATCAATTCCTGGAATGCCCTCTATTGGATCATCATTCTTTTTTCGGCAGTAAATGCGGTAGCCAAAAGTTTCATCCAAGAGCATCAGGGGCGGCAACTTTATTATTACATGATTGCCTCGCCGGAAGCAATCATTATTTCCAAAATCATATACAATACCGGTTTGACGCTGATTCTGGCCCTACTCGGCTATGCTGTATTTTCGGTAATTTTAGGAAATCCCGTAGAGGACCAAGGCTTGTTTTTACTGAATTTGGTTCTGGGAGCAATCGGCTTTTCTGCAAGCCTGACCATGGTCAGTGCCATTGCCTCCAAAGCCGGCAACAATGCCACACTGATGGCAATTTTGAGTTTTCCGGTGATTATCCCCATTCTGTTGATGGCAATCCGAATCTCTAAAAATGCC
>CAZFSC010000081.1:0-13215 GCA_964521585.1 uncultured Limnohabitans sp. | reverse complement strand
TTTGTAAATCGGAATTAAAAGCCTGGAAAATCAGTATAGTTCGACATGTTTCATTCAATGTTCGGTTTTCGAAATTCAAGGATCATTCGTCGTATTTCTGAATTGCTTAAAAGACTTCATAAAAAGCACCGTATTCAGGAACTTATGCTTTATTTTTGCGCTTGAATTAGCAAAAATACCCTATGCGCCAATCTTGGTGGAAAATATTAGCCATCGTCTTGCTGCTCTACACCCTAACTGCAGGTTTGCTGATGGACGTCCCCCGTCTTCCGATTCTAAATGAGACCATTCGAGCATTGCATTTCCATGTAACCATGTGGTTTGGAATGATCCTGATGCTACTGGCAGCAGTAGTCTACAGCATCAAATACCTGCGGAGTAATGACCTAAAGGATGATGATGTGGCTTTGGAATTCACCAATGCGGGGATTCTCTTTGGAGTGCTGGGCATTACCACCGGCATGCTATGGGCAAAATTCACCTGGGGAGATTACTGGAGTGGAGATCCCAAGCAGAATGCATCCGCGATTGGTTTGTTGATGTATTTCGCTTATCTGATTCTCCGAAATTCAATGACAGATAATCAGCAGCGTGCAAGGATCGCATCGGTATATAACATTTTCGCCTTTGCAGCATTTATCCCCTTGATCTTCGTCCTGCCACGCCTTACGGATAGTCTTCACCCTGGCAATGGTGGCAACCCAGGCTTCAACGCTTACGATCTGGATTCAAAACTTAGAATGATATTTTACCCGGCTATCATCGGATGGACGCTCTTGGGCACCTGGATTGCCACGATCCGGATACGGACCCGTAGAATCGAACGAACCTTGGAAGATCGCTTCCTAAATTCCTAACCTATGAAAAAATTACTTACAATAGCCCTATTGATCTTTAGTCTCTCCGCTTTGGCCCAGGATAAGATCCCGGTCAAGTCAGAGGATTACACCAATAATGCCGTGGAAATGGCTGATATCATGCGCTCGGAAGGTAAAATTTTCGTTTTGGTGGGAATTATTGTGATCATCTTCGCAGGAATCACCGTTTACCTCATTCATACCGATCGAAAGATCAGCAAACTTGAAAAGAACATTTCTTCTTAAAAAGAATTATAAAAATGAATCGCGCAAGGCTTATATATTCAAACCTGCGAGATGACTTCTAAATAACTAAACAGATGAAAAAAGGACATATCATCGGACTTGGAATAATTGCTATCGCCATCGTCATCATCATGACTTCTATCGGAGATGCAAGCAGTTACGAAAGCTTCAGCACTGCACTGGAGATGAAAAAAGACGGCGAGGATAAGCCAATCCACGTAGTGGGCCAATTGAAGAAAGATGCAAATGGCGAAGTGATTGGATTAAACGTACGGGAAGACAAAGTTTCCTTTACTTTCATGCTGGTGGACAATGAGGGTACCGAACAGGAAGTATTCTACAACGAACCCGTTCCGGCAGATTTCACCCGATCCGAATCCGTAGTGGTAATCGGATCATATAAAAATGAAGAGATCTTCGTAGCAGATAAAATCCTGATGAAATGCCCATCCAAATATCAGGAGACAGAAGTGCAGGCAGCAGGAATGTGAGTAGGAGCAGCAGAATCAAACAACCATGATCAACACCCTTGTAGGAAATTTTGGCCATCTGATGACCATTGTGGCTTTCGTCAGTGCCATCCTTACGGCCTATGCCTATTACAATTATTTTAAAGCACCTGAGCTTGAGAAAGCCAGCTGGCGACGTTTCAGTCAGATCTGCTTTGCTGTGCATGGGATATCGGCCATATTAATTGCTTTTTCTCTTTTTGAGATTATATACAATCACCGTTTTGAGTATTTCTATGCCTACTCGCATTCGAGTAAAGCACTGCCGGTACATTACATGATTTCCAGCTTCTGGGAAGGTCAGGAAGGGGCATTTATCCTCTGGATCTTCTGGAACGTGATACTCGGCGCTATATTGATCCGCGTCAACAAAGTCTGGGAAGCTCCGGTGATGATCGTCTTTGCCTTGGTTCAGGCTTTCTTGGTATCGATGATCTTAGGAGTAGTGATCGGAGACCTTAAAATCGGAAGCTCTCCCTTTATTCTCTTGCGCGATGCCACCCAGGCACCCATCTTCCAGATGAATCCGGATTTTGTGCCGGAAGACGGCACAGGTCTGAATCCCTTGCTTCAAAATATTTGGATGGTCATCCACCCACCGACATTATTTCTGGGCTATGCCTCGACTTTGGTTCCTTTTGCATTTCTGATCGGAGGATTAGTCACTAAGCGTTATTCGGAATGGATCCGTCCAGCCTTGCCTTGGGCGATATTCTCTGCGATGATTCTGGGAACAGGGATCATCATGGGAGCCTATTGGGCTTACGTGACTCTGAATTTTGGAGGATATTGGAACTGGGATCCCGTGGAAAATGCAGTCTATGTGCCTTGGCTTATCATGGTAGCGGCAATCCATACGATGATCACTTATAAGAAAAGTGCTACCGCCCTGAAGACCTCGATCGTCTTGGTGATTTTATCCTTCATCCTGGTACTTTATGCAACTTTTTTGGTTAGATCCGGCATTTTGGGAGACTCTTCCGTGCACTCCTTCACAGATCTGGGGCTTTCGGGCCAATTGTTGATTTACATGCTATTTTTCACTGGTATTGCAGTATTTCTATCGGTACGTGCATGGAAGCATATCCCTACTTCAGAAAAAGAAGCTTCCGTTTATTCCCGGGAATTCTGGATTTTCATCGGAGCCACCACCCTTGGCCTAATGGCTTTTCAAGTCATCCTGCCTACTTCTATTCCGGTCTGGAATGCAATTGTGGAGAGCTTCGGCGGGATTTCCAATATGGCACCTCCTGCAGATCAAATCGAATTTTACACCAAATTCCAGCTTTGGTTTGCGGTAGCACTGGCTTTACTCACCGCTGTCGGACAATTTTTCTGGTGGCAGAAGATTGACAAAAAAGCACTGAAAGAAGCCTTAGTCACACCTTATATCATTTCGGTTTTGCTATCGGCAGCCATCATCGTTCTGACCAAGGTTTATGATTGGCAGTACATTATTGTGGTTCTGGCCGGAACATTTACCATCACCGCCAATTCTGTCATTCTTATCCGTTTGCTGAAAAAATCCACTTTCAAACTCGCCGGAGGTTCTTTGGCTCATATCGGATTGGGGATGATTCTGATTGGGATCATGTTTAGCTCCGGCTATTCAGACGTGATTTCTATCAATATGTCTGGTTTGACCTACTCCAATAGCTGGGAAGACGAACTGAACAAAGAGCACGTGCTACTTTGGATCAATAAGCCCACGCAGATGAAAGACTACACGGTAGTCTACCGGGGCAGACAAAAGAAAGTGGTCGGTGTTCCCGAATATGTCCCTGCCAAAATCCTGGAATCTACAGACAAAGTCAATGAAGCCATCGCACTAGCAGATTACAAAGATTATTTCAAGAAAGGAGAGACCGTCAATCTTGTTCTCGAGGAAAACGACTATTTCAACATCGAGTATTATCAAAATGAGACCTTGAAATTTTCATTGAATCCCATGTCTCAGTACAACGAGGGCATGGGGGGATTGATTTCTTCCCCGGATTCCAAGATCTACATCGATCAGGATCTTTATACCTACGTAGCTGCAATGAATGATCATTCTGATCCAGACTGGAAGGAAGATGAAATCTACGAAGCTGCACCGGGCGAACAGTTTCACGTGGCAGACTTCGTGACTTATTTTGATGGGGCTGAGGTATTGAAAGATATCGATGGGTACGCGTTGCAGGAAGGTGATGTCGCCGTAAAAGCTAAACTTCGAATCCTCGATTACGATGTGGAGAAAGTTTTGGAACCCACCTTTATCATAAGAAATAACCAAGTCGGAAAGATCCCTGTGATCGATACGGAACTGGGACTTCGAGTCAGCCTGGAGAATATTCTCCCGGAAGACAACAAGTTTGTATTCAAGGTCAATCAATATCAAAAAGACTATGTGGTGATGAAAGCCATCGTCAAGCCTTATATCAATGTCCTTTGGATAGGTACCATCATCATGTTAACCGGATTCTGTGTGGCGATTTTCCGCAGATTTGACGAATTCAAAAAAATGCGTGACAAGGGTCTGGAGGTCTAAAGACGAGAATCCTAGAATCAAAAAAAGTCCGGCTATAGTAGTCGGACTTTTTTTGTGCTAATTGGGAATGGTCAGCATCTTCAGGATATCATCCAAATACTCACGGTTGTTAGATAACCTTGGTACTTTGTTTTGTCCTCCAAGCTTCCCTCGATTGCCCATCCATTTTTCAAACAATCCCGAAGGGGCATGATGAATAATCGGTGCCACAAGTGCAAGATCCTTGTAGCGCTTGGCGTCGTAATCCGAATTGATTTCTCTTAGATACTGATCAAGCAAAAGATCGAATTTAGCTGGATCAGCAGGTTCTTTTTGAAATTCGATAACCCATTCGTGCGCTCCTTTTGCACTGGAGTTTTCAAAATAAACCGGAGCTGCAGTGAAGTTTGCAATGGTAGCATCAGTTTGCTCAGCGGCATATTGGATGGCTTTCTCTGCATTTTCCACAATGACTTCTTCCCCGAATGCATTGATGAAGTGCTTGGTCCTTCCTGAGATCCGGAATCGATAAGGCGTTTTTGAAGTAAATCTGACCGTATCGCCGATTTTATAGCGCCACAACCCACCGTTGGTGCTGATAACCATAGCATAGTTTGTATTCAACTCTACTTCCCAAAGTGGGATAACCTTGGGATTTTCACTCAGGGAGTCCTCCATTGGAATGAATTCATAGAAAATACCATAATCCAAAAGCAAGAGTAATTCATCGGAATCCCTTTGATCCTGGAGGCCAAAGAAACCTTCCGAGGCATTATAAGTCTCCATGTAGCGCATTTTCTCAGATGGGATCAGTTCTTTGAAAAGACTGCGATAAGGGCCAAAAGCCACCGCTCCGTGGAAGAAAATCTCCAGATTAGGCCAGACTTCCAGGATATTCTTTGCTTTCTTAATCTCCAATATCCGCTGCAAAAGAACAATCGTCCAGGTAGGAACTCCTGCGATGCAGGTTACATCTTCATTCATGGTCTCGCGGGCCATTCTCTCGATTTTACTTTCCCATTCGCTCATCAGTGCCGTTTCCAGAGAGGGTGTCCTCACGTATTGCGCCCAGATCGGAAGATTCTTCATGATCACCGCAGAGATATCTCCGGCTCGGGCTGTTCCTTGCGGATTCAGCGGGTTCTTCTCCAGAGTACCCCCGATGGTTAGGCTCTTCCCGGCGAAAAGTTTGGAATTTGGGTAGTTGGCCATGTAAAGCGACAACATATCCTTTCCCCCTTTGTAATGGCATTCTTCGAGACTTTCTGTGCTGACGGGAATGTATTTACTCCGACTTCCTGTGGTACCTGAAGACTTGGCAAACCATTCGATGTCTGTATTCCAGAGGACATTTTGATGGCCTCGCATAGTTTTGTCGATGTAGGGTTTTATCCCTTCGTAGTCAAGTACAGGGACCTGATTGGCAAAATCAGCGTAGGATTTAATGGATGAAAAGTTAAATTCCCTACCGAACTCAGTCCGCTTCCCTGCTTCAATCAAGCCCCTAAAAATCGTCTTCTGAACCTCGATTGGATTATTTTTAAAATTCTCTATCTGACCCAGCCGATTCTTGAAAATCCAGGTCATAAAGGTATTCAGCACCTCCATTAGTTAAAAATTTTGCGTTTTAGCTCAAACTGACTGCCAAGATACACCTTTCGCACCTGCTCATCCGCTGCCAGTTCCTCGGCAGTTCCTGCTTTCAAAAGTCTTCCTTCAAACATGAGGTAGGCTCGATCAGTAATCGACAGTGTCTCATTTACATTATGGTCGGTAATCAGAATACCGATATTTTTGGTTTTTAGCTTTGCGACGATGGTTTGAATCTCTTCCACAGCGATGGGATCCACCCCGGCGAAAGGTTCATCCAAGAGAACAAATTTCGGATCCACAGCCAGGGCTCGAGCAATTTCTGTCCTTCTTCGCTCTCCACCTGATAGTACCATTCCCAAATTCTTACGTACGTGCGTCAGACTGAATTCTTCCAAAAGGCTGTCTACTTTCTCTTTACGCTCTTGCTTTGGCATATCGGTCATTTCCAGCACGGCCATCAAATTTTCCTCCACAGAGAGTTTTCTGAACACCGAAGCTTCCTGGGCCAAATATCCGATTCCCAGTTTAGCGCGCTTGTACATGGGCAGGCTGGTAATGTTTTCCTGTTCCAGAAATATTTTCCCCTCGTTGGGTTGGATCAAGCCCACAATCATATAGAATGAGGTAGTCTTGCCTGCACCATTAGGCCCCAAAAGTCCCACGATTTCACCTTGATTGACATCTACCGAGATATCGTTCACCACACGGCGACCTTTGTAGATTTTCACTAAATGCTCAGCTCGTAATATCATATCAATCAAATTTGATGTCTTTCACATAAAGTTGCAAACTACTTTTGTCCCGAAAGACATTTTGGCGCATTTCTGCGACTATATCAAAACTCATTTTACTCTGGAGCAGATTTACCGTGGTCAATTCCGGGTCTTTGGCTCTATCGGCCATCCCAAAGCCCAAGCACACCGGGGTGGTTTCCTGACCATCTTGTTCGATCTCAAAACGAAGATGCTTGTCTTTTAGCACCGCTACATTTTTTGCTCTCACGTTGGAAATCTTGAAAATAGGTTCTGTATTCCCCGGCCCAAAAGGAGCCATTTGCCGAAGGATATTATAAAACTTAAAATTAATCTGATCCAAAAGTAATTCATCATCCAACTCAATTACGGGCTTGCGATGAACTTCCTGTATCCTGCTTTTAACTACCGCTTCAAATTTCTGTTGGAAAGCAGGCACATTCTCCACGGAAAGAGTCAGTCCCGCTGCATATTTATGACCGCCAAATTGCTCCAGCAAATCCGAACATTCGGCAATCGCTTCATAGATGTCAAAATCCACCACTGACCTTGCACTTCCGGTTGCTTTGGCATTGGATTCTGTCAGAATGATGGTTGGACGGTAATATTTTTCAATGCATCGGCTGGCTACGATTCCGATCACGCCTTTGTGCCAATCTTCTTTGAAAAGCACGGTGCTGTTCCATTCGCCAGCTTCTTCTCTGATTGCCAGCATTTCGAAGGCCTCCTTGGTAATATTTTCGTCGAAATTTCTTCTGGTCAGATTAACCTCATCGACCAGTTTCGCACGCTCCATCGCCACTTCCAAATCCGAGGAGCTGAGCAGTTCCACTGAGGCTTTGGCATGCTCCAATCTGCCCGAAGCATTGATCCTGGGACCGATTTTGAATACAATATCTGAGATCCCGACCTCCTTGACCAGATTGCTTTTGACCATCAAGGCCTGCAATCCCGGCCGCGGATTGGTATTAATCCGATCAAGGCCATAAAAGGCAAGAATTCTGTTTTCGCCTGTAATGGGGACGATGTCGGCAGCAATACTGACTACCACCAGATCCAAATAAGGATAAAGCACGGAGTCATCCATGCCCCGGCTCTTGGCCAGTGCCTGAATCAATTTGAACCCAACTCCACAGCCGCTCAGCTCTTTATAGGGGTAGTTGCAATCACTTCGTTTGGCATCCAATACTGCAACTGCCTTGGGAAGGGTCTCTCCGGGAGTGTGATGGTCACAAATAATGAAATCAACTCCAAGTTCTTTGGCTAGATCCACTTTTTGAATGGCTTTGATCCCACAGTCCAGGGCTATGATCAGTTTGACTCCCTGCTCAGCTGCATACCTTACCCCACGCTCAGAAATGCCATATCCTTCTTTGTAACGATCTGGGATATAGAAGATCACGTGTGGATAAAAAGTAGTCAAAAACCCAAAAACAAGGGAAACTGCAGTCGTGCCATCTACATCGTAATCCCCATAGACCATAATCTGCTCCCCTTCAGCAATCGCTTGCTGGATTCGGTCCACTGCCTCCTGCATATCTTTCATCAGGAAAGGGTCATGCAATTCACTTAGGCTTGGCCGGAAGTATCGCTTGGCATCTTCAAAACTCGTGACGCCCCTATTGATCAATACATTGGCCAAGATAGGATTTACATTAATCTCTTTGCCAAGTTGCTCAATAACCGCTTGTGAGGTTTTTTGCTTTTGCTTCCAGATATACTCCATTCGGCTAAATTAGTAAACTTCGACCCGATAAATGAATTGAATTGCTTTTGGCAGCTATTTGATATATGACTTGGGAATTTGGCTGCCGATTGAAGCTGCTTAGCTTCAGCGCTTTTGATATTGCTTCCAGAAATAAGCCGGAAAAATAAGTGCTTTGAGTTTCCAGTCATTTTTCTCTCTCGTACTGAGATCTGTGTCTTCGTGAACGGCCCGATACATTTTGCCAGCAAGCAGGCAATGTCCAATCAGGATCAAAAAAACAATTCCATAAATAATCAACTCGCCCATTTTACTTTTTTTGAAGAATCATCGCCGCCCAATTATCCTTTGACTGTTGCTGGATACGAATCAGTCCAAGACTGCCGCCCAGTTCTTCCAGATCATCTACATCTTCTGTATAAAATCCACTGAGGAGCAGATAGCCCCCGGGGACCATTAAATCAGCATATAAATTCATTTCCTCAAGCAGGACATTTTTATTGATATTGGCTAGAATGATGTCGAAGGGTCCTTTTGGATTGACTTGTCGGATCGTCCCCAATTCCATACGGGCTTTTACCCCATTTAGATCAAAATTCTCATTTCCATTTTCCACACACCATTCGTCGATATCGAATGCCTCGATTTGATCTGCTCCCAGTTTGTCGGCCATGATGGCAAGAATACCCGTACCAGACCCCACATCAAGGACACGTTTGCCCTGATGATCGATTTCTCCCTGAAGGCGAAGCATCTGAAAAGTGGTGGCATGATGACCGGTTCCAAAAGACATCTTGGGGTTGATCACGATCTCATGTGCAAAGCCCGGCTCTGAAGGGTGAAACGAAGCACGAACATACACCAACTCATCTACTGCAATAGGGTCATAATTTTTTTCCCATTCAGCATTCCAATTGATTTTTTCCATTTTACCTTCGGAAAGCTGGATTTTTGCCGGTTCTGCATATTGGGCAATCACCTGATCAAATTCTTTCCGGTCGAAATCATCATGTAGACTATACGCATCAAATCCTTCTTGGGTCTCAAGAAAGGAATCAAATCCGATCTGGGAAAGCTCGGCGATCAAAATCTCTCGGTACTCCTCCTGGCATTTGATTTTAAACTCTAGGTAATCCATCAATCAGAATGATTTGATGATTTCAAGGAAATCTCTTGATTTCAAGGAGGCTCCTCCAATCAGTCCGCCGTCTACGTCAGGCTTGGAAAGAAGGTCGGCTGCATTGCTTGCATTCATGCTGCCTCCGTAGAGAATTGAAGTGCCGTTTGCTATACCTTTTCCATACTTTGATGCAATATGTCTGCGAAGTGCAAGGTGCATTTCCTGCGCTTCATCAGAAGTTGCTGTTTTACCGGTTCCGATTGCCCAGATAGGTTCATAGGCAATGACCACTTTTGAAAAGTCAGATGCATTCAATCTGAAAAGACTATCGGTAAGTTGAAATTTCACATTGGGTTCGTGTGTTCCTGCATTTCGGATTTCAAGTGATTCACCACAGCAGAAGATTGGTGTCAAGCCATTGGCGATGGCAATTTTGACTTTTTCACCCAGCATCTCATTGGATTCTTTGAAATATTCTCTTCGTTCCGAGTGGCCAATGATCACATAATTGATCCCAAAAGACGCTAAAATTTTCGCTGATACTTCCCCAGTATATGCCCCGGATTCCTTCTCAGAGCAATTCTGCGCCCCAACAAATATCCCTGGAGTATCACCGATCAATTTTTTCACAGGGTGAAGATGTGGATAAGGCGGGATCAGAACTGAAATCACATCTTTGACCTTTTCGTCTGAAAACATATTGACTATTTCCGAGGTAAGTTTCTGGCCTTCGTCAAAAGTGAGATTCATCTTCCAGTTGCCGGCGATTATTTTTTTGCGCATGATATATGGGTATTATTTTATTAGGTTTAACAGAATAAATCTTAGACTTACTTTTTTCTAAATTTACAGAAAATGTCCAGTTGGGGAAAATATAACGGGGATCAAAGCCCAAAAAAGAATTGGTCGGAAGAAGAAGCACATGAAAAGTTGACCACTTTCTGTGCATATCAGGAGCGCTGTTCTTGGGATGTAAGAAGAAAGCTCGCCGAAAAGGGAATCCGGGATGAACAGGCCGAAAAACTCATCGCTGAGTTGATTGCCGGCGAATATCTCAACGAAGAGCGGTTTGCACGTTCATTTTGCAGGGGGAAATTCCGACAGAAGAAATGGGGTAGATCGAGAATCCAAATGGAACTGAAAATGCGCCAAATCCCGGAACGCTTGATCAAACTCGCCCTCACTGAAATCGATCCGGTGGAATATTACGATGCCTTGCTGGATCAAACCGAAAAAAAATGGCTTGGCACCAAAGAACCCGATCCATTCAAGAAGAAGTATAAAGTCAGCCAATACCTGATGTCCAAAGGCTATGAATACGACTTGATCAAAGAAGCTTTGGAAGAGGTCTCTGCTGAAGATTAATTTACTTCGGGAATTAGCTCGGTCATAATTTTTGCCGAAAGCAGGCAGAGCGGAATCCCGCCTCCGGGATGCACACTTCCGCCGCAGAAATAGAGATCTTTAATCTTTGAGGAGAAATTGGCATGACGGAGAAAAGCAGCGAATTTATTGTTTGAGCTATTGCCATACAGCGCACCCTGTGCACTGGAAGTTTTGGATTCGATGGTCCTTGGATCCAGGATTTCCTCCACTTCAATGAGGGATGCAATATCTGTTTTGAGGATTCGGTTGAGTTTATGAATGATATTTTTTCGGGCCTCCGAAATAAGCATATCCCAATTTTGACCCTGATTGTTTGGCACATTGATCATGGTAAACCAGTTCATACATCCCTCAGGCGCATCATCCGGCTTATACACCGAAGTGATATTCACATAGACCGTAGGATCCGAACTGATGGTGCCCTTTTTGAATATATGATCAAATTCTTCCAGGTAATTATCCGAAAAGAAAATATTGTGTAGATCCAGTTCCGCAAAATTACGCTTGATCCCCCAGTAAAAAATCAGAGCCGAACTGGACTTAGGCTGATTGAGTAGGAGTCTTGGTTGCTTTTGCTTCCGAAGAATGGTCTTGTAGGCATTGACCATGTCCATGTTATTGATGACCACATCTGCCAAATGAATTTCCTTGCCAACTCTCACTCCCACAGCAACTCCATTCTCCACTAATATCTCTTCCACTTTTTGGTTAAAGTAATATTGGACACCCAGGTCCTTGGAAAGTCTGAAAAGGCTTTGTGTGATGTCATGCATGCCTTTTTTCGGAAAAAATGCTCCGATATTAAATTCCAGATGAGGAATAATATTTAAGGTGGCGGGAGTCTCGTAAGGATTTGAGCCATTGTAAGTCGCATAGCGATTGAAAAGCTGCACCAGTTTAGGATTTCCAAAGAGCCGTTCATTCGCCTCATTCATGGTGGAGAAAATCCCCAATTTCCCCATTCTCAAATACGACTTCAAGGCTTGTGGATTAGTCCAGGTATCGAATTTATGCAGGGAGCGATGCATAAATAGCGGTGAAAGTGAATCGTAGATAAAAGCGGAATCCTGCAAAGCTTTCCGGATAGAATCACCCGGAGCGCCCAATTTGGTCTCCACCTCCTCCGCAAATAAATCCAGATCGGAATAGGCCTTCAACTGCCGACCATCTTCCCAAAAATAGTGGCAGGCAACAGGAAGTTTGAGATACTCAAAATGGTCACCAGGATTTTTCCCAGCTAATCTGAACAACTCCTCCACTTGGTCTGGCAGCGTAAAGAGCGAAGGACCGGCATCAAAGCGGTACCCCTTCGTTTTGATTTCTGAGAGTTTGCCGCCTGGGTAAGAATTGGCTTCGAATACGTCTACCTGATACCCTCGTTGGGCCAATCGAATAGATGAGGCAATTCCGGCAATCCCGGAACCTACTACAATTACTTTTTTGGACATGAATTTACTTTGGAACTAAACTAGGGAAAAGACCAGTAAGTTGAAAAAAATACAGCGCCTTTCAGAAAAATCGAACACGAATTAGCACCCTTTAAATCCCAGAATATCAGATCAGAAACAGATATTTGACACTAAAATGAGAATTAATGAAAAATTTATTTTCAATTATGTTAAAAACATTTTTTTGTATTTAAAAAACACTTAATATTGATCAAAATAAAAACAACTCTATGAAAAAAACTTTTACTTCAAGCTTTTTGGGATTGGTAATCTCAGGCTTGCTACTTGCCTCTTGTAGCCAGATGGCTACTTACGAAAATGAAGATTTGGCAATGGCTGAGGCCGCTTCTGCCAAAAACGGATTCAACCTTACTCCTTTTGGTAGTACTGGTGGAAATGAGAATGCAGCATTGGTAGATTGCTCTGATGGGTGTGTTACAGAGAGGCAATTATTGGTACTCAACACAAGTCAGAGAATTGGGAATAGTCAAAATTACAAGAATGTAAATTATCAGATTTGGAATACAGCAGAACAGCTAATCGTTCAAACAACTTCGAATGTCGCAACAGACAAAGTTGAAATTATTGTTAACGGCCAAACTATTACAAACGACCCTGTTGTTGATGTGCCAGCAGGTACTTTAATGTTCACTTACTTTGATTTACCAGAAGGATATTCAGCTTGTGAATTCACTTTAGAAAGTGTAACTGTTTATGGAGGTGGTCCACAATCTGCTCTTTCCAATGTAGGATATAGTGTTTATGAATATTGCTCAGATGGTTGTGAAGATGAAATGACTGCTTCTTTGACTTGTGGTGCTACTAATACCGTTGTTTACACTTTCTTTGCAGAAAAAGCTGGACCGATTGTAATCCAGGGCGGTTTAAATGCTAACGCTGTCATAACTGCAAAAAGCTCAAATGTATTAACAGAAAATACTACCCATCCAGGAGTTACTAACTCCAAAGCTTCTGTCACCCGTTGGGAAGGAAATGTTGCTGCTTGTACAGCAGTAACAGTTTCAATTAGCTGGACTGGACCTTCTTCTGTAGATGATTGGACTGCTGAGCGTAATGATGATATACTTGC
>CAZFSC010000080.1:0-15971 GCA_964521585.1 uncultured Limnohabitans sp. | reverse complement strand
TGAAATTCAGTGGCCAGTTCTTTGAAGATATTGAATACAATGTCTGAATTTTTCTTGTCCAGATTTCCGGCTGGTTCGTCACCCATAATCAGCAGTGGATCATTGATTAATGCTCTGGCGATGGCCACCCGCTGTTTTTGTCCTCCGGAAAGTTGGTTTGCCTTTTTCATCGCGTGATCCTGCATATCAAATATTTTCAGCTTCTCCATAGCGCGTGATTCCAGCTCTTCTCTTGAATGCTTTCCCAGTTTCAATCCGGGAATGAGTACGTTTTCCAAAACTGAAAATTCGTTCAGTAAGTAATGAAACTGAAATACGAAGCCGATTTTTTCATTTCGAAGTTTGGAAAGGTAATTGGAAGATTTGCCGCTTACCATTTCCTGATCGATCAGTAATTCACCTTTGTAATCGGTATCCATTGTGGATAAAATGTACAGGAGTGTGGACTTTCCGCAGCCGCTTTTTCCCATCACAGACACGAATTCCCCGCGGTTTACCGTGAAACTTACCTTCTTCAAAACCTGCGTGGTAGTTGGGTTGTAGAAATATTTATCGATGTTTTTTGCTTGAAGAACGGGCTGCATGGATTTTGTCATTTTCCTCTGATAATGTCTACAGGATCCACTATACTGGCTTTTCTTGCAGGGAAAAAGCCAGCAAAGTAGGTGGTCACTATACTGAAAATCCCTCCGATGAAGTAATACTTGGTGTTGAAATCCACTGGGAAAGTCTTCACTGTGGGCAGGGCCTCAGTTTCAAATGGAATTCGCTCGATACCCAGACAGGCAAAATACCCCAGCAAAAGTCCGATGCTGCCTCCGATAAGGCCGATCGACAAGGCAATGGTGATGAAGATTCTCTTGACATCGGAGCTGTTGAATCCGATTGCTTTGAGGATCGCGATCGTATCCAGCTTTTCATAGATCATCATGTTGAGAATATTGTAGATCCCAAATCCGGAGACTACCAGCAGGGTAATGCCCACTGCATAGCTGATTAAGCTTCGAATGTCGGAGCCGGTTTCAAACTGAGCATTGACCGTCTGAATATCATCCGCCTCGATCTCGAAGATCTCCCGGTATTCGTTTGCGAAAGCGGGGGCTTTCGTGAAGTCATGCAATTTGACCTGAATATCGGTTAGAAAAGAAGATGGTTCGCCCATGATTTTCTGAACCGTATTAATGGATGCGAAACTATTGGCATTGTCAAATTCTGCCAACCCGGACTGGTAATATCCGACAACTTTGAGTTGGGCTTTATTGCCCTGGGCGGTGGTGATTTGTATCACATCTCCTACATCGGCCAGCATTCGGTCTGCCAGGCCTTTGCCTAAGATTACGCTATTGGTCTGGAGCAGGTCTGCAGGAGAGCCCTCCGTGACATAGTCCTCAAAGGCAAATAATTCTGTCTCTTTTTTGGGGTCTATTCCATTGACCACTCCGGTCAGGTCGATTGACCCCACGTTGTAAAAAACCTGAGTGGCTATTTTGGCACTTAATCCTTTGACCCGTGAGTCGTCCAGGAGGGTTTCTACAATAGCTTCTGTATTGTGGATTGCCTTTCTGGAATTGCTGGGTTTGATCGAGCGGATAATATTCGTTCCAGGCCCCCATTCCTCAGACAGATCGATGGGTTGATTAGGATTTGGCTTGATTTGATTGTAAAAGCGGACATGAGGAGTCCGATTCAGGATCAGTCCATCCAATAATGTGTTTAGCCCATTCATAAAGCCCAGCAAGGCGACAAACATGGTGATACTGAATGTCACACCTGTTGCGGCTACCAAGGTTTGTTTCCCTCGGGCAAACATCAGGGCTCGGGCTATTTCAAAAATCAGCGACCATTTCATGAGCCTGGCTTCATGATTTTGGTGGAGGCATCGATTCCTTCGAGGATTTCTGCAGATTGATAATTGCGGATACCGACTTTAACCGGGATCGTATCTCCCGATTCATTGATTACAAAATTGTCGTCGATCAGGTAGGTTCTTGGAATGATGAGCGAGTTTTCTTTTTGAACCAAGATGATATTTGCTTCCAAAGTCAGATTAGGATAGAGCTGAGGGGGTGCTTTCGTAAACTTGGCTTCGATTGTGAAACTCTTGGTGTTTGAGTCCATGATGGGGTAGACTTTCGTAACCTTTGCCTCAAAAGCCTCTCCCTTGTAGCTATCCATCGTGACGACCACAGGCTGTCCGTTTTCGATTTTAGAGATATCGTATTCATCGACTTGAAGTTCCAGTATAAAATCCTCGGAACTCCCAATTACTGCCAAAGGCATTTGTTGCGTGACCATTTCACCTCTTTCTTTCAGCAAGGCATATAAGGTGCCTTTGATTTTGCTTTTTAGGATGTGGTCACTCTCGAGGACTCTACTGATGGCAAGATTTTTCGAAGCGTTTTTTTCATTAAACTCTATCTCCTGCTTTAAATCCTCATACCTCAATTTGGCCGTTTGGTAGGCTGTTTTGGAGTTTTCGTAGGCGAGTTGCTTTTGTTCCAATTCCACCTTTGTACCGATGCTTTGTTCCCAAAGTGATTTCTGTCTTTGGTATAGCAGAGAGTCATTGTGCATTCTGCTTTTTGCTAGGTCGATCGTCAGTTGTAAGTCCTGAAGTTTGCTCTGATTTGCTTTTAGGTCCGCATAATTCCGGGCGATTTCTGCACTCTCCCGATTCAGTTTTTCCCGTTCGGAATAAATAGCGAGAATAGGAGTGCCGATTTCCAACGCATCTCCTTCTTCAACAAAAATTTCCTGAATGGGGCCTGATGCATTGGTAAATGCTTCATACTGATCAGCGGCGACTACTTTTCCCGAGGCATAGACCGATTCAGAGATAGCTCCGCTTTTTGGAAAAATCGTATTTTCATTGGTATCGCTACAGGAAAAAAGTATAAAAATACCCAGCCAAAACCCAGGCATGATCATTCGGGAGTTTCGAAAATTCATTTTCTTTTTCACATAAGTTTTCACCAAATTAACCAATTCATTCAAAAAAAAGCGGATGACTTTTGTCATATTGCAGGCAGGAATGCTTATTAAAAGCAACGAACTTGTTCAGTCCTCCTTTCCTTTTCAAACAATTTTCCATCTCATCCATTTCTTTCTGAAAAGTCATCAAATGAAGTTTAATTTTCTCCCTTTTATTCTTTTGATCGGGCTTGGCAGTTGTGCTTTCCAGCCCATTCAACGCTCAAAAAACATCAGCTATCTCTCTGGAGATTCATCACAAGATTTGCCCGAGAAGCAGTTGAATATCTTCCATCAGAAAAAAGGAAAAGATCTTCCGGTCATGATTTTCATTCATGGTGGAAGTTGGAACAAGGGTAAAAAGGAGATCTATGACTTCCTGGGAAGCAGATTTGCCAGAAGAGATGTGGTCACAGTGATTATCGATTATCCTCTGGCACCAAGCTATCAAATCCAAAGTATGGAACTCGCCACAGTTAAGGCGGTGAAATGGGTCTATGAAAACATATCGGGATACGGGGGTGACCCTAGTCGGATCTACATTTCAGGACACTCTGCAGGTGGTCATCTGGCAGCTTTGGCGGCAATCAAAAAGGAACCTTGGGAAAATATAGGGATTCCCAATCCATTAAAGGGAGCAATATTGAATGATCCGGCGGGCTTGGATTGGTACTGGTTTTTGAAGGAGCGAAAGGAAAAATACAACGAAGAGGATAATTATGATGCTTTCACAGCTGATCCGACGGTCTGGAAGGAATATTCACCCATCTACTTTCTGGACGGAAGTGAAATACCATTGTTGATTTTGGAAGGAGGAAAAACATATCCTGGTATCCGTCTGACAGTGGACCGATTTCAGAAAGCTGCAGCGGAAGCAGATACAGATCTGACTCATTCTTATTATTCAGAAAAAAAGCATATTCCCATGATTACCCAATTTTTTTGGACTTGGAGCCGCGGTTATGATGATGTGTTGGGTTTTATTTTTGAATAAATCTAGGAGGGATCGACATCTACTATGAACCGGACTGATCTGAACTCAGGACGAGATCCTAATTCCTCAAAAATTTCGGATAGCTTCTCTTTGAAAAGGGATTGGGAATTACCGGATTTTTCCAGTTTGATCAAGCTTTCAAATTGATATTGGTTTTTGATTCTGGCAATGATCGCTTTCTCAGGACCGAGGACTATTTTCTTTACTGCAATTTCAGACATTCCATGGTGGAGGTGAAGAGCAGCCTTTTCGGCCACTTTGAAATCTGAATGCCTGGTGGTGATTTTGATCAATTTGACGTAGGGAGGATAATAGAATTTTTTACGATCCATCATTTCCTTCCTGAAAAACTCCTGGAAATCCCCTTTGATGATCTGTTCAAAAAGTTGGTTTTCCGGATTTCTGGTTTGGATGATAACCTGACCCTGTTTTTGTCTTCTGCCCGCTCTTCCAGCCACCTGGGTGATTTGCTGATAAGCCCGCTCTCCAGCCCGGAAATCCGGAAAATTCAAGATCCTGTCTCCATCCCAGATCCCCACTACCGTGACTCTACCAAAATCCAATCCTTTGGTGATCATTTGGGTGCCTACGAGAATATCCAGATTACCGGCGCCAAACTCATCCAAAAGTCGCTGGTATCCATATTTGTTTCTCGTGGTGTCCAAATCCATCCGTCCCATTCTGGCTTCCGGGAAGAGCAATCCCAGCGTTTCTTCGATTCGCTCGGTGCCCATACCCATGGTAGCGAGTTGAGTACTGCCACAGGCAGGGCAGGAGCTAGGCACTTTTTCCTTGTATCCACAATAATGACAGCGGAGTTCCTCTGAATATTGATGGTAGGTCAGACTGACATCACACTGTACGCACTGTCCGGTCCAGCCGCAGTCTTCGCATTGAATGTATGGCGAATAACCCCGCCGATTTTGAAAAATCAACACTTGCTCCTGATTTTCCAAGGCACTCTGGATGCGTTCGCGCATTATTCGTGTAGAATCCAGCTTGAGTAGGTTCTTGCGCTTATCCGCTGCTAAATCTGCCAAATGGTACATCGGCATCGCCGCATCCCCAAATCGATGGCTTAGCTCAACATAGCCATATTTACCCTGTTGGGCATTAAAAAAGGATTCAAAAGAGGGGGTGGCAGATCCCAGAAGGATTTTTGCCTGGTGGAAAAAAGCCAGCATGATTGCCGCATCCCGCGCCTGAAATCTCGGTGCCGGATCAAATTGCTTGTAGCTCGATTCATGCTCCTCATCGATAATGATCAGTCCCAAGCTGTCAAAGGGAAGAAATATCGAAGACCGGACTCCAACCACAAATGAAAATCTTCCGGTCAACACCCCGTTCCAGACTTCAACCCGTTCATTGTCGGAATATTTGGAATGATAGACTCCCATTTGAGAGCCAAATACGCGCTTAAGTCTGCTCACAATCTGAGTAGTCAGGGCTATTTCAGGTAAAAGTAAAAGTACTTGGGAGCCGCTTTCCAAAGTCTGCTGAATGAGCTGGATATAGATTTCCGTCTTTCCAGATCCGGTGACTCCATTAAGAAGGACAGTTTGTTTGTCTTCAAACTGGGTTTTTACCGCTGTCAAGGCCGCTTCCTGTGAAGTGGTAAGTTGGGCTGCTTCGATTTCGGGTTCTTCCTCCGCGATCCGGTTGACCACTACTTTGAAGGATTCAAATATCCCGTTTTTGATGAGGGTTTTTAAGGAGGATTCTGAGTCCCCTTCTTCCAGAATTGTTGTTTTATCCACTCCTTTCTCATTGAGATGGAGTTTTTGAAATACCGGAACATCCCGGAGGTATTTCATCAAAATGGATTCCTGCTTGGGTTTGGAGGCGAGCATGCTGAAAATTTCTTCCAGTGCATTTTTACTTTCAGCGATTTCCTTGACCAGCCGGATTCGGGTTTCTACTTTGGGGGTGTATTTTTCCTGTACTTTTTCAAAGATCAAAATTGCTTCTTTGGTGACGAGGCTTTTCAGAATGGGATGAATAGTTTTTACCCCAAGGATTTTTTCGCAGTCCTCATAGCTCAATTCTGGACTCTGTTCCAAAGCTTCCAATATCTTAAGTTCCCGATCATCCAGCGGATATTTGCTGGTCTCCCGATCATAATTGGGGTTGAGCTGAACCTTACTCTCGCTGCTGAGCCGTAGTCCGGATGGTAAGGCGGCGTGCATGACCTCGCCGATATGGCAGCAATAATATTCCGCCATCCATACCCAAAAACGGATCTGAAGCGGATTTACGCTAGGCAGTACATCCAAAACCTCCAAAATAGGTTTGGCTTCATATGCCTGTGGTGCTTTGTTGTGCACCTTGCCGATGATTCCTGTCAGGACCTTTTTCTTACCAAACTGGACAATGACTCTAGCGCCCAAGTTGATTTCAGGCTTCAAGTTTATCGGGATTCGATAGGTAAACATTCTAGGAATCGGAACAGGCAGGATGATGTCCACGAAATTATTTCCGCTATCCCGGGGGAATAAATCTTGATCTCCGAAAAGGCTTTCCAATGGATTTAGGCTAAATATGGGAGTTGAGAAATGGCTTCTTCAATAGTGCTGACTGGTTTTTGACAGGTACGGTCGAAGCAAACATAAATTAAAGCATTTCCTTTCAAATCGGGAGATTTGCCGGAAAGTATCGGGACAGTTTCAGTCATTTCTTCTGTAAATACGATCACTGCATTGGGAAGATATTTGCTCTGGAATTCGCGTGCTTTGGCTTTGGCGCCTTTTCCCACCAGGACAATTTCAGCGGTAGGAACCAGCAATTGAAGGAATAACGAGGCCCAATTGCTCAGAAATCCTGGTTCCTTCAGGATCAGCTCCTTCATCCCTCCCAGCATCTTACCAGCAATATCCTGATATTTGTCCTCGTAGGTCAAAATTGACAATCGATGCAGGTTTATTCCCATCACAGAGTTTGAGGCAGGGATCACATTGTCGAATAGCTCCTTTTTGTTGGCGATAAGTTTTTCCGCTTTTGGGTTGTTGAAAAAGAAAAACCCATCCGAATCATCATAAAATTCTTCCAGGCAAAAGTCGATGAGGAGTTTTGCAAAATCCAGCCATTTTGAATTTCCGCTGGCCTCAAATGCCATCAGGCAGGCCCTGCTTACCTGGGCATAGTCTTCCAGAAATCCCGGGGTGTAGGGCTGCCCATTTTTGTAGGAGCGATGCAAGACTCCGTCTAGGTAAAGTTTTTCTTGGATGAAATTCAGATTATCCAAGGCCAGATGTAGCATCTTTTCCTCCCCCGTAGCAAAATATGCCTGAATCAAGCCTGCAGCCAATATTCCATTCCAGCCGCTGAGGATCTTATCATCTTTGCCTGGAAAGATTCGTTCATTTCTTACAGCCAGGAGTTTTTCCTTCACTGTTTTTAATTTTGAAATCAAAGTAGGCTCCTGCATTCCAAATGCTGATGCGATAGCTGAATAGGACTCCGTCTGAAAAAGAATATTGACGCCGTCCTCCCAGTTGCCTTCCGGCTTCAGGTTGTAGAGCTTTGTCAACCAGGAGATATCTTCCGGTACGATGGACTCCAGTTCAGCGTATTTCCAGGTGTAGAATTTACCTTCGACACCTTCTGAATCTGCGTCTTGTGCTGCGTGAAACCCGCCCTCTTCCTGCAGCATTTCTGCTTGAAGCCAAGCCACAGTTTCGGTAATTTTTTCAAGGAAAAATCTCTCTCCGCTTACTTGAAAAGCTTTGGAATAGAGTTCCAGGAGTTGCCCGTTGTCATAGCCCATTTTCTCAAAGTGTGGAGCAAACCACTCGCCGTCCACCGAATAGCGAGCAAATCCACCCCGTAACTGATCATAGATGCCTCCCATTCCGATTTTACGAAGCGTGAAAAAGACTTTTTCTTTCAAATCTTCATTTCGGGTCAGCAATGCATAATCCAGCGTGAAAGACCAGATCGACGGCATAGGGAATTTTGGAGCTCGATTCATCCCCCCCCATTCAGGATCAAATTGGGCGCTTAATTTTGCCATTACCTCAGCGAGTTCATCCGGGTCGAGTTCCTGATCTCCAGCTGAAATTCCATATTTCTCAGTTTCCTTTCGGTTGAGGGAATGTCCAAATCCCTCGGCACTTTCGGCCAGTTGATCCCGGTGCTTTTCAAAAGCATCTGCAATATTGGTCAGGAGACTTTTCCATTGGCTATTTGGGAAATAAGTGCCCCCATAAAAGGGTTTTTGATTCGGCATCAGGAACACATTCAGAGGCCAACCCCCCTGTATTCCCATTGCCTGCACGGCATCCATATAGATATTGTCAATGTCAGGCCGCTCTTCCCGGTCGATTTTGATGCAGACAAAATGGGCGTTCATCAGCTCTGCGGTAGACTGGTCCTCAAAACTTTCCCGCTCCATCACATGGCACCAATGACAGGCGGAATAGCCAATCGAAACCAGAATTGGTTTGTCTTCTTTATCAGCTTTTTGCAAGGCTTCCTTCCCCCAAGGATACCAATCCACAGGATTATGGGCATGTTGAAGTAAGTAGGGGCTTTGGGAAGAGATAAGTCGGTTCATGAGTGGTTAGGAGGTTGAAAGGTTTTAAGGTTGGAAAGTAAAAATGTTTAAAGATTGAAAAATTGAAAGATTTTAAAATTTTTATTGCTTAGATGATCGCTGAGTTGAAGACTAAAGCGGGGATTTTATCTGATCGATTTCTTTAGAAAAATCGAATTCGGCATTCAATCGTTCCAGTTTTTGCAGGAGATTAGACAGAAACTTTCGATGAGCGGGACTTTCCGGATGGATTGGACGATGGGCTAAATCCGTCTTGATCTGTTGGATTTCGATCACTTTGGCCTGGGTCTCTTTGGTGAAATGGCTTGCTTGCCACCTAGACCAGATGTAGTCCTCGGCTTCAGTTGTAGGGTGAATCAGATCGGATTTGTAGAATCTATAATCACGTAATTCGTCCATCATAATTTCATATGCAGGAAAATAGCTTACAGATGGCCATCTCCTTTCGAGATTGGAACAAAGTACCCGCAAGAGACTTTTGCTGAGTTGATTTTCTGTAACCCCATCTTTGAGATGCCGGACTGGGCTCAGGGTCAAGATGATTTTCAGATCTTGGAATTTTTGAGAAAAATCCTCGAAGAGAGCCGATAGGCTTGATTCCATCTCGTCCAGTGATAAAAGCCTTTTATGAAATAAGTTATTGGGTTTTTTATGACAATTGGCCACTATTCCATATTCAGGCAAGGTATAAACCCAGGCAGTCCCAAAAGTAAGAATCAGATGGCTGGCAGTTTTCAGTTGTTGGCTGATCAGATTTCGTTTTTCTCGGAGCTTTAGGAGCAGTTCAGCGGGCGAAGTTCCGAAGAGATCTGAATGTGCATGGTAATGAAAGTAGATGCCGTCCCGTTCACAGATCAAATTCTCTTCAAAATCTCGTGCTGATTCCGTAGTCTCCAGAAGTAGCTTGAGGGAAAGGGGGTTGAAAATGGTGCCAAATGGATTGACCAAGCAATCAAATTTGGCTGACTTCATCTTAAGACCTATCGTCTCCGCAAAACAAGAACCCAAACTCAGAATTTTATTTTGATGTGAAATAGGGGAAGAATAGCTGGGAATCGGGAAATCAATGGACCATTTCATTCCCGAAAATAAGAATTCAACAGGGAAAAAAGGTTTTGGCACATGGATTAATTGTCTGAATCCTCTTCTTTGACCTCCTCCCATAGTCTTCCTGTAATCAGGTCTCCGAAGCCATAAATTGGGAGTCGACGCTGGAATTCTTTAAAAATATATTTGAATTCATTCGTTTTTAATTCGAGTGAAATGGCTTTCAGTTCTGCTTTGGGCCTACCGGGGTAGTCACCTTTTGGAATGGATTCTTTCCAGGCATCTATAGCAGGAATCAGGAATGGAAGCTCTTTTTGGACTGTTGTAGCCAAAGCTTTAGCTTCACTGGCTTTGTTTTTTTGAAAAAGATGCCAAATCTTTCTCAGGATGAGTTTTTCATTGGAATTCAGGATTTTTGGATTCCGATAAATATTTTCGAGTTCTTCCTGGCTCATTCCAGAAAAGCCAAACTGAATTCTATTCTCTGGGATTACCAAAAATATATCTCCTTCATGATCCCTTAAGAGATAAAGCGTATACCAAAGATTGACTTGGCAAAAAAGATCTTCCTCAAACCAGCAAAAGACCCGATCGGTATCAGAGCAGCACATGATTTTTTTGAGCTGATCCGAAACGTAAGGCTGATAAGGTTGCTCCATCGTGCCAGGATAGGTCGATGAGAGGTATTTCCGACGGATTTGAATCATTTCCTCAAAAGATTCAAAGTCCACCGGTCCATCTACTAAAGCTTCCCTAAATATTATTCTATCTCCGGGGATCGAACTGGGAAATTTGAGCAAAAGTGAGTCCCCGTTCAGTACGTGCGTGTTTTTCATAAGTTGGCTTCTTTTTTCAGCTAGCTTCTATACGCATTTTTGGGATGAATGATTCTCATATTTGTCAATTGATTATTCCTAAGTTCTGGTTTTTTACTCAAAATCAGAACAGACTTCCGAACGATATGTTAGACGATCGAGTGTAAGGGAAATGTCGGCAGCTAGTGTTTAGAAATTTTTTCTTAGCTGATCGAAAGAGTCCTTTAAGATTATTCATTTTCGGTATTTTTCAGATCGGGATTTTTCGAATTCAGAATTACATTCCTGACTTGAATTTGATTTTTAGAAATGCGCAATTAGGTATTGTGTTTTTGAAAATCTGTTTTAAGAGTCAAAGAAATTGAGGCTATGAAATAGAATGTTTTAGATAAAATTCAATTTTTCTCAGAATTTAATATTAATAAAAATATATAACGAGTTTTTTTGTTTTATATAATTGGACTTTCTTTGGAATAAAATTTTTTCGTTTAAATATTAGTTTAATGGTCAATAAAAGTGATGAACGTATATTTAATTTAGCGTGATATGTATTTAATTTGCGAGCCTAATTTTTAGAAGTCTTAATTCATAAGAAATGGTGCGATTTTAGCTAATCGCCCGTATTCAACCAATCTTAATTTTTGTCCGATTTAGCACATTATTTATGCGATTAATCCAATTAAAGGCATTATTGCCCTTTTAAATTATTTTTTAAAAAAAAATAACAAAAAATGGGGGATAATGACTTTTAACGCTAATATTGAAAGTCCAAATAAGTTTGTTTGGGCTGATCTTTCCATTTGAAAAAAGATCATTCATTATCCATTTATTTATTAAACCAACAAAATTTATGAGAAAAGCCTTACTAAGCTTGCTCGTAGGATTGATGGTAACTGCCTCAGCATTCGCTCAAACGCGGACGATTACAGGTAAAGTTACTGCTCCTGACGAGCCAGATGGACTCATTGGAGTCAACGTACTGGTGAAAGGTACCACAACAGGTGTGGTGACTGACCTTGACGGAAACTACTCTTTGCAGGTACCAGCAAATGCAAACACATTAGTGTTTAGTTACATTGGATACCTAAGCAAAGAAGAGCCTATTGGTAATCGATCTGTGATCAATGTGACTATGAACCCAGATACCCAAAATCTGGAAGAAGTGATTATTACTGCTTATGGTACTGCAGATAAAGGCAACTTTACAGGTGCTGCTGTGGCTATCAAGGCAGATCAGATTGCAAATCGTCCGATCAACAACGTAGCAAATGCGTTGGAAGGACAGGCTGCAGGTGTGATCACTACTTCGGCGAGTGGTCAGCCTGGATCTACTCCAGCAGTTAGAATCAGAGGCATCGGTTCGGTAAACTCATCCAGCTCCCCACTTTATGTGGTAGATGGAGTACCTTTTGATGCGGCGATCGGAAACTTGAATCCGGATGATATCGAGGATATCACTGTGCTTAAGGATGCTTCTTCAGCTGCGCTTTACGGTTCGAGAGCTGCCAATGGTGTGATCATGATTACTACCAAAAAAGGAAGAAAAAACAAACCTACTTTTAATCTTAAAGTTCAGCAGGGTACTGCCAGCAGAGCTCTTCCTGAGTATGATCGAGTAAATGCTGATCAATATTACCCATTGACATGGGAATCACTTCGAAATGGTCGTTTGACTCAAGGAGCTGAGCCAGCTGTCGCAAATCAGTTTGCTACTAACAACTTGATCAATACACTTGGTTACAATGTGTATAATGTACCCAACAATCAGATTGTAAGTACAGAAGGAGTCCTCAATCCAAATGCGGTCAACAACTTCCAGGGATTGGATTGGTTTGACGAATTGCAAAGAACCGGTAACAGATCAGAGTACAACCTGACTTATTCCGGTGCTGACGGCACTACAGATTACTATGCTTCTTTCGGTTATTTGGATGAAAAAGGATTTATCATCAAATCCGATTTTGAAAGATTCACTGGCCGATTGAATATGAACACTGCCCCAACCAAGTGGTTGAAGACGGGAATTAACCTTGCTGCTACGCTTTCTGAAGGCAATAATGCAAGAGACGGCGGAAGCAATAGTTTCGTCAATCCATTCTTTACGGCAAGATCCATTGGTCCGATTTATCCTGTTTTTGCTCAGAATATGCAGACGGGAGGATTCATCCTGGATGAATTCGGTAATAAAATCTACGATACAGGTGATTTGGTAAATCTGGGTCTTCCTTTCCGTGGTGCAGGTTCATTCCCTGGCCGCCATGTGGTTCAGGAGACTTTGCTAAATGTTGATTCTTTCGACAGAGATCTGATCAGTGGTAGAGCTTATGCTGAGGTATCATTCTTGAAGCATTTTACTGCAAGAATGAACATCGCCCAGGATATGACTTCACTTTTGAATCTTGGATATGATAATACCATCGTAGGTGACGGTGCGCCAGCAGGTCGAACCAGAAGAGAGAATATCCGAATCAACAGTTTGACATTCAACCAGATTGTTTCTTACACAAATACAATTAAGGAGAAGCACTTTATTGAAGGTTTGGTTGCCCATGAAAATTACGACTTCACCAGAACAGTTCAGTTTATCTCTAAGCAGGATCAAATCCTTGCCGGTAACATTGAGCCTGACAATTTTGTGACGATCAATTCTGCCTCTGGCCGTACAGATAAAGACCGTATCGAGTCTTATTTCTCAAGATTCAATTACGTATATGACGATAAATATTCGTTGTCAGCTTCTATCCGTACAGATGGTTCTTCCAGATTCTTCCGTGATGTAAGATGGGGAACATTCTGGTCAGTGGGTGCAGCTTGGAGTATCGATAAGGAGAACTTCTTCAATTCTGAATTCTTCGATATGTTAAAGCTAAGAGCTTCTTATGGTGAAGTAGGTAATAACAACCTATCAGGTTATTATCCATGGCAGGCACTTTACGATCTTGGATTCAACAATGCTTCCGAGCCAGGAATTCTTCAGGCAAGTTTAGCTGCAGAGGATTTGGTTTGGGAATCCAACAATACTTACGATATCGGGATAGATTATGCCTTCGGTCGTAGATTCTCAGGATCTTTGGAGTATTTCTACAGAGAATCTCAAAACCTTCTCTTTAACGTTCCACTTTCTTTAACCACTGGTTTGGAAAACAGAATCCAGAACATTGGTACGATGTCAAACCAAGGTATTGAGTTTAGCATCCAAGGAGAGGTGATCCGAACCAACGATTTCACTTGGACCTCGAGCTTGAACGTGTCTACTTTCTCCAATGAGTTTAAGAAACTTCCTTTCGAGGAGCAGATCACAGGCACCAAGAAATTGGTTGTAGGAAGATCTATTTATGACTTCTGGTTGAGAGATTGGGTAGGAGTAGATCCTCAGACGGGTGAAGGACTCTTTAGAGCAGAGGAGTATGATCCAGCTGATGCCTCTACCAAGATCGTAGGATCAGATACTTTGACTACGAACTTCCAAAATGCAAGATTCCACTTCGCGGGCAGATCTATTCCGGATTTCTTTGGCGGATGGACCAATAATTTCTCTTACAAAGGATTTACACTTAGCACATTATTCTCATTCTCGGTAGGTGGAGACTTCTATGATGGAATCTACGCTGGATTGATGAGCGCTGATCCAGATGGAAATGCACTTCATACAGACATCTTGAAGAGATGGCAGAATCCTGGTGATATCACCAATGTACCAAAGATGGACAACGTTGCATCTAATAATACCAACGTAGCCTCTGACAGATGGCTCACAGATGGATCTTGGTTGAATTTCAGATCAATCAACCTGAGCTACACCGTTTCAAAAGATTTACTTCAGAAGCTGAATCTTCGTGGAGCCTCAATCTATGTGGCAGGTGAAAATCTTGGCTGGTTATCTACCAGAAGAGGGATGTTTGTTTCAGAAAGTTTCAGTGGAACTTCCTCCAACACAT
This sequence comes from uncultured Limnohabitans sp., assembly GCA_964521585.1. Lineage (GTDB taxonomy): Bacteria > Bacteroidota > Bacteroidia > Cytophagales > Cyclobacteriaceae > Algoriphagus. The sequence continues at coordinate 1,655 of CAZFSC010000080.1, read as the reverse complement.
TTACTCCTGCGCGTACGTTCACTTTGGGTCTAAATGTCAACTTCTAAACTGAACCAAAAATGAAAAAGATATTAAATAAAATTGCAATGATTGCTCTGGTAATGAGCTTTGGTTGCGCCGATGATTACCTGGACACCACACCTACTGATGCGGTATCGGAGTCTTTGGTATTCACGACTACTCAAAATGCATTTTCTGCCCTGAATGGTATCCACCGCGCCATGTTTATCCGCTACGATAGCCAAGGTCAGCCCGGTGAAGGCGGGGTCATGATCATGCGCGAAGTATTGGGCGAAGATGTGGTTATGACTGGTCTTGCCAACGGCTGGTTTGTAAGTATGACTAGATGGTTGAACCATCGGAATGAAAATTCCGGAGATGTCAGATTCGTTTGGAGATTTTATTACAAAATCATCGGTAACGCAAACCTGATCATCGCAAACATCGACAATGCAGAGGGTCCACAGGCTGAGAAGAATGAAATCAAGGGTCAGGCATTAGCTTACCGCGCTTGGGCTCATTTCAACTTGGTGCAATTATTTGCAGAACGATACAATGCAGGCGGAAACAATACCCAATTGGGTGTGCCAATCGTATTGGAGCCGATTACAGAAGGAGGTCCTAGAAATACTGTGGAAGAGGTATATGCAGCTATCAATACAGATATTGATGCGGCTATTGCACTATTGACTACAGATAGAAATGCAAAATCCCACCTGAATATCAACGTGGCAAAAGGAATCAAAGCCAGAATAGCATTAACCCAAGGCAATTGGGCAACTGCTGCCACTTTGGCAAAAGAAGCAAGAGCTGGCTTTGATCTGATGAGTAATACCCAACTTTATGAAGGATTCAATGACGTGAATAATCCAGAGTGGATGTGGGGAAGTGATCAGATTGATGATCAGCAGACTTTCTTTGCTTCATACTTTGCTTACATGTCGGTTAACTTCAGTTCTACGAATATCCGGGGTAACCCTAAAGCTATCAGCCGCTTGTTGTACAATAAAATCCCAGCGACTGATGCACGCAAAGGCCTTTGGGATCCAAATGCTTCCAAGGCTGCCTTGAGAGATCCGTTCATCGATCAGGTGACTCTAAGTAATTTCGCGAAGCGTGATTTCATGAATCGTAAATTTGTCGCTTCCGGCAACGCTTCTTCTGTAGGTGATGTGCCTTACATGAGAGCTTCTGAAATGTATTTGATCGAAGCAGAAGCTTTGGCCAGAGCTGGAAATTTCTCCGGTGCGGCATCCGTATTGTTCGATTTCGCTTCACAGAGAGATTCAGCTTATAAACTTTCCACAAGTACTGGAGCAACTTTAATCGATGAGATTATGACTCAAAGAAGAATTGAGCTTTGGGGCGAAGGGTTCAGATTCTACGATTTAAAGCGTTTGAATCTACCGTTGGATAGAACTGGATCTAACCATGTGACCGCAGTTGTATCAGGCAAGCTCACTGAGCCAGCAGGAACGATCAACTGGCAGTGGCAGATTCCAATCGCTGAACTGAACGCCAACGATAACATGGTTCAAAATCCTTCTTAATTTAGAAGGGATTGAAATCAAATAGTAAAGCCTGAGGAATTTTCCTCAGGCTTTTTTTATCCTAAACCTGGAATTTTTGCACTTCTTAATTATTCGCCATACTTC
>CAZFSC010000079.1:8686-16342 GCA_964521585.1 uncultured Limnohabitans sp. | reverse complement strand
TTTGTCCGATGGAGGACAATCGAATTTTTGTACTAATAAATTAGAATGTGTATCAAATAAGGCTAGTCAGGGATTGCAAACCTCTTTAAAAAAATGCAGTAAAGCTTCCGGGGAAATTGTAAAAAAATCGAAGACATCTTATAGATTCATCAGGCATTTTTGATAATTAATTCAAATTGAAAAATGCTAAAAGTAAAAGTATTTAGTAATTGTTTCGTAGGCAGTTTTACGTTCCATTAATCTTTTCGAATAGCCAAAGCACCTAGGATCAGTCCAGCTAATAATTGGGCAAGATATCCCAAAATTCCCCATACGATCAAAAATAAAAGTGCTCCGAAAAAGCTGTCCGGTTCCACCCAATTCCAAGCTAAAGTTCCCGTTCCAACCCAAGCAATTCCATATAAAAGAAGCATCGCGATACTTGCAAAGGTAATTTTATCGAATTTATTCATGATTAAATCTTTTTTTTAAAAGTCCATTTTGGACAAGTTCCTTTTTTGATTAAAGTTCTACCTGCAATTTTTTTAGCCAGTTTTTTTAATGAAAAAAGGCACATTTTGATCTTGGCTGCAGGAGACTTCTTTCTGAAACAACGCAGGATGAATCGTTTTCTACTTCAGTCCATGCCAGAACTGATTTCAAAAAGATTGCCATTCCCTAAAACACTCAATTTACCATGCAACATCCATGAGATCGAAATCTGATTGATCAGATTTTTACTAAAAAATGGTTTCTCTAAAAAATCAAAAACGGAAATACATTTATTTTTAGCAGATGCCAATATTTATGATCCAGTATTAAGCAATTGGCTATTAATTGGTTATTTCGGCTTGCTAAGCTAAAAACTAGTTTGGAGTCCAATTCAGCTCGTTTTTTTGTAAAAATCAATTTAGCCAAAAGCCAAAAAATGAAGTCCGAAAATTGTCGAATGTATTCGGTTCAATAGGCGGCGTTAGGTAGGATTCGACTTCAATACTTTTAATTAGCCAGCAGTTGGATGAAGATTTTGGAAGGCTGATGCAGAAAAATGCCTAAATCAATAAGTATCAAAGTGAGTAAGACCCTGCGCATTTTGGGTCATTTTTGGATAGCAATCATTCTTCGGTTTTGCTTTAATGCAATCGTTTATTTGGCATTAAGGCCAATTACGGTATAAATACATAAAATGCCGTCTGGAGAGGGCCTGTCGGAGCATTATTTGTTTTTAATCTAGCACAAATAAAAAAAAGGGAAAATGGCAGAAATAAAAATTCAAAAGAAAGCTCCGGTATGGCCCTGGATAATTTTGATCTTGATCTTGGGAATCATCGGTTATCTGATTTATGCTTTTGGCACATCAGATGAAATTGAAACACCAGAAGAAATAACTGAAGTGACTACGGTAGTGATTGCTGAAGAGAATCAGAATCCTTTGAATAATTCAACTTTAAGTGCCTATGTGACTTTGATCAAAAACGATCCCAATCAAATGGGGCTGGACCATGAATTCACTAATGAAGCACTGATGAAACTGATCGAGGCAACCGTAGCCTTGTCGGATGAAATCGGATATGATATCCAAAAAGATATCTCTGAAGTCAGAAAACTCGCCGAAAAAATTACACGGGATCCATTCGAAACTACCCACGCCAACTCGATAAGAGAAGCCGTAGGAATCCTGAGCAAAGTCATGCAAAATATGCAACAAAAAGCTTTTCCGAGCTTTTCTGAGCAAGCATCAGACCTCAAGAACGCAGCTGAAGCCATCCAGCCCGATGTGCTTACCCTTGATCAAAAGGAAGCTGTAAAAAACTTCTTTAGGGAGGCGGCTGACTTCTTGGAAAAAATAAATAGTAATACACCTGAAGTCTAAAATCATGGAAGGAAACAATAAAAATCTATATTATCTCGATAGTCTTTCGGACTACAATGTAGCCTCCGGTGATCCGGATGTGAGGGGATGGGACGTAAAAGATGCCGAAAATCACACCATAGGCAAAGTGGACCGGCTGTTAGTAAATAAAGAATCTAGAAGAGTAGTTTATCTGGATGTGGAAGTAGATCAGGCCCTCATTGAAAAAGGTCAGGAAACTTACCAGAATTCATCAGAAGAAGGTATACATGAATTTGTAAATACAAAAGGTGAGAATCATCTGATCATTCCCATTGGAATGGTGAAGATTGATGAAGAGAATAAAAATGTCATCTCGGATAAAATTACTTACAGCACATTTGTAAGAACCAAGCGGATAAGGAAAGGAACTGATGTAGATCGACATTATGAGATCACCGTATTTGAACACTATTTTCCTGAAATGACCGTGGATAATGCGGAATTGGAAAATGGTAAATTCTACAACCGCAGCGAGTTTCGACGCAGATCTGACCTAAAAGGGTAAGCAAGTCTATTTCTAATTAAAGAGGTAAAATCACATTATTTGTATTTAATATGATGGCTGATTGGATGTTATCCTCTGATCAGAAAAGTAAATTCATTTAATCAGATTCTTTGTCCCGCTCATTTAACAGCTTCATATTCTAAACCGGCCTATTTCTCTCGATTTGGAATAGGCTTGGTGGTTCTACGGTTAGTATAATATATTAAACTAATGTATATACTATTTTGTGCCATAGCATTACTTGATTTCATAACACAAAATAGATATTGAATATACCTCCTTGCTTATCTTCTTTCAAAAAAAAACTTAGCAAAGAAAATAATAAAACCTGATTATATAGTCGTAATAATTCAGATGGTTTATGTTTAGAATCCAATATTACGGGATTTAGATTCAGTGATTGACATGAATCTGAAAAATATTTAAAATCCATTCTAAATGAGCTATTTATGACTTCGGGATTTAAAAGGTAATTTACTTTTTATTTCCTCATTTTATTCCTAAATTGAAGAAGGCCGTTATTCTGGCTAATCAAAAACATATTAAGTTAATCAATTCTTTTAAGAGATGATTTGCTAAATAGAAACGCCCTTATTCTACCTTAAAATGCAAGCGGAAAGAAATGAAATTGAGGGAAAGTTGCGATAGTCAAATGCGCAAGAGCTAAATACAAGTATAAATAAATCTCATTTGGATTTTTATAGTTAATGAGTGAAATATTCATAACTATTCGATTTATTTCTATTTGTTATGGATCAATAAACATATTATAATTTTTAATTAAAAAATCAGAATCTAAATGATTAAAGAAAAATCTCAATCTCAGAAAATTTTAGAAAGACGAAAAAATATAGTCGCCAATGGTGTGGGGATTTTCAATACTGCCACAGCCAAAGAGGCTAAAGGTGCAATCATTACGGATGTAGATGGTCAGGAGCATATCGATTTTGCCGGGGGCATAGGCGTGGTAAATGCAGGACATTGTCCTGAGCCAGTGGTGGAGGCGATCCGGGAGCAAGCAGGCAAGTACCTTCATACCAGTTTCAATGTAGTTACCTATGAGCCCTATATTGAACTTTGTGAGGTGTTGGCAGAAATTCTTCCTCATGGGGAGCGAACGAAAGCTATGCTAGTGAGTACTGGAGCGGAAGCAGTGGAAAATGCCATTAAAATAGCCCGTCAGGCTACCAAGAGGCCTGCAGTGCTCTGTTTTACCGAGGCTTTTCATGGCCGAACCATGATGGCCATGAGCTTGACCAGTAAAATCAGCTATAAATACGGAAGTGGACCTTTTTCTCCGGAAGTGTACCGAATTCCTTTTCCTAATTTTTATAAATACAGTGGTACACAAGATATGGATGAGTTCGTGGAAATTGAGCTCAACAGACTTCGGGATAGCGCCCACAGTATGGTGGATGTAAAAAGCGTTGCTGCAGTCATCATAGAACCGATTCAAGGTGAAGGGGGATTCAATCCTGTCCCTCAAAAGTACCTTGAGGGACTACGGGAATTCTGTGATGAGCATGGTATTCTTCTGATTATGGATGAGATTCAGAGTGGGTTTGGAAGAACAGGTCACTGGGCAAGTTGGCAACATTATAAGGTACAACCTGATATCAGCACCTATGCAAAATCTATGGGTTCTGGATTGCCAATAGCAGCGGTTTTGGGTCGGGCTGAAGTGATGGATGCTGCTGCACCGGGTACCATAGGAGGGACCTACATAGGTAGTCCGATTTGCTGTGTCGCGGCCTTGGCCACGATTCAATACATGAAAGACATCCAATTGAATAAGCGGGCCAATGTGGTCGGAGAAACTGTTAGGACTCGTCTGGAGAAGCTGAAAGAGGAGTTTTCTCAAATTGGAGACGTAAGGGGAATAGGGGCGATGATCGCCATGGAATTGGTGGAGGATAATAATCCAGGAAAGCCCAATTCTGAGCTCTGCGACAAAATCGTAAAAGGATGTGCAGCCGATCGCCTCATCCTGATCAGTGCCGGTACTTACAAGAATGTAATTCGAATTCTTTCCCCATTAGTTATCACAGATGAGCAGCTTGAGCAAGGGCTGGATATTCTAGAAAAGCACATTAGAAACAATATTTAACTCCGGATTTACTCGGAAATAATCAGTTTTAATACTGCTGCGAGATATGATTCGAACAGCAGATTTTAAAAAATAAAATTTAAACCAACTCCATGACACCTTTTGCAATAGCAGGAATACAAATGAAAGTTTCGGCAGTCGCCTCTAACGTAGAAATGATGAAGCTGAAACTCGATATTACCATGAGTCTCTATCCCTGGGTAGAGATGGTCGTATTCAGTGAACTTTGTGGCTTCGGCCCACTGACCCATACCGCTCAGGAAATTCCTGGAGACTTCGAACAGGAAATGCAGGAGATGGCCAAAAAGCACAAAATCTGGTTGCTCCCAGGATCAATATTTGAAAAGAGCGGAGATCGGATTTTTAATACTGCTACAGTGATTAATCCCGAGGGGGAGATCGTCACACGATACAGGAAAATGTTTCCGTTTTACCCCTACGAGGTCGGAGTGACCCCTGGATCTGAATTTTGTGTGTTTGATGTGCCAGGCGTGGCAAAGTTCGGTCTGTCCATATGCTATGACATGTGGTTTCCGGAGACCATCCGTACGCTGGCAGTCAATGGAGCAGAGGTCATCCTGCACCCAACGATGACCGGGACAATCGATCGGGATATCGAACTGTCGATTGTGCGTGCTATGGCAGCAGTAAACCAATGCTATTTCATCGATGTGAATGGACTCGAATCCGGAGGAAACGGCCGATCATTGGTTTGTGGACCGGATGGAAGAATCATTTATCAGGCAGAGGGAAATGAGGAAATTTTTCCGCTTGAGCTGAATATTGAACGAGTCAAAAGGAGCCGCGAACTCGGAATTTTACGATTGGGCCAACCTTTGAAAAGTTTGCGGGATCATATTGGTCAGTTTGGGATCTACCAACCGGGGGCACATCTTCCTTACCTGCATTCCTTAGGACCATTGATCAAACCTACCCGTCTGGACGATCTGGCAAGGCTAAAACGGAAGGAAAATGAATATGAACCGCCTTCTACTCCGACTGGATACAAAGGATTCGGTGAATTTTAAACTAAAAAACACAAGCTATGGGTGGTATACCTTCAAATAAAAAGAAATCAGATAAAACATTTACAAACTATATCAACTGGTTTGAAATACCGGCGATCAATTTTCAGCAGGCGGTTAACTTCTACAATCATATCTATGATATTGAAATGGAGCAAAATCACACTGGAAATCATGCAATGGCCTTTTTCCCGGCAAAAAATGGAATTGGAGGAGCGGTGGTGGCCGGGCCAGGTTCCGTTCCCAGCGATACAGGTTCTTTGATTTATCTAAATGGAGGAAAAGATCTGAATACCATCCTTTCTAGAATCGAAGAAGCTGGTGGCAGAATAGTCATGCCTAAAACGCTTATCAGCGAAGAGCATGGGTACTTTGCAATATTCATTGATTCTGAAGGAAATAAGCTTGCCCTGCATTCAAAAAATTAAATTATGCCTGAAAAGAAAACGATAAGTGCCCGCTATTACAATATCGCTCAACTGCGAATTGAATCCTGGAATAAACTCAAAAATGCATCAACCAAACTTGAGTCTTCAAAGCGGGGTGAAGATGAGGAGAAGGAAGCGAAGCAGGCTGTAAAAAAACTGCTTGATGAACTGGCGCAGATTGAGTCATATTTTGCCTTTCCGGGTCTAATGCGATTAAAGGCCTTATCTGAAATGTTGGAAAGAAAAGAACATACTGCACTCGCCAACAAAATCGCGGAGATCACGAAGCAGCTGGTCAGTGACCGGTATAGAAATCATCCCGATTACCTGGAAGAAGAGGAATATGGGGTAGAGCTATCGGAAAGCAACGGTGGAGCCGACATCACCAGAAAGACTTATTTTGAGGTGCTGATCGTTGAAGATATTTCTCTGCAAGAAGAAATAAGTCTGAGAAATGATTTGAAAGACTTGCAAGGGGCAAACGACCAGTTTTGTTACAATATCGTAGTCATGCGCTCATTTGAAGATGCGATGATCGCGCTCCACTTCAATTACAATATTCAGGCTGTGGTGATTCGTTATGCGCCGCCTTATCATTCCAAGAAGATTTCTTCACAGATCAAGCCTTTTATCCAGAACGTGTTGAACCTGGGTCTTGATTCTACTCCACAGAGCGAGCTTGGGCCTATTTTAGGTTCTATCGTTAAAAAATTCAGACCGGAGTTAGATACGTATTATGTCACAGATACCGCACTCAGTAGCCTGAAGGATAGTACGCTCAAAAGTTTCCGCAGGATTTTTTACCGTGTAGAGGACCTTCAGGAATTACATTTAACCATTTTGAGAGGAATCAGTGAGCGATACGAGACGCCATTCTTTTCAGCGCTCAAGGAATACAGCAAAAAACCGACGGGGATTTTTCATGCCATGCCGATTTCCAGAGGTAATTCTGTTTTCAAATCACGTTGGATCAATGATTTCGGTAATTTTTATGGCAGAAATATGTTTTTGGCAGAAACTTCCTCCACCACAGGAGGCTTAGATTCACTGCTCCAGCCCACAGGCTCCTTGAAGAAAGCTCAAAAAATGGCCAGTGATGCCTATGGCTCTCAACAGACTTTTTTTGTCACTAATGGTACATCTACTGCCAATAAAATAGTGGTACAGGCGATGGTTAAGCCTGGGGAGGTGGTGCTCATTGACCGGGATTGTCATAAATCCCATCATTACGGACTGGTGCTTGCCGGAGCTTATCCTGTTTACCTGGATTCTTATCCCATCGAGGAATACTCGATGTATGGCGCTGTTCCGCTGGCTCAGATTAAAGAGAAACTCCTTCAGCTGAAAAAAGCTGGTCGATTAAACCTCGTGAAAATGCTACTGTTGACCAACTGCACCTTTGATGGACTGGTTTATAATGTGGAGAAGGTCATGCAGGAAATCCTGGCGATCAAGCCGGACATGGTATTCCTATGGGACGAGGCCTGGTTTGCTTTTGCAGGATTCACTTACACTTACAAGCAGCGGACAGGAATGTTTGTAGCGAAGAAACTCTACGAGAAATACAAGTCCAGCAGTTATCGGGAAGAGTATAACTCCCATATCGAAAGCTTGGGAGAAAATGAAATACCAAGTTTACCTGATCCGGACAAAGTTCGAATTCGGGTTTACTCCACCCAGAGCACGCACAAAACTCTCAGCAGTTTTCGCCAGGGCTC
>CAZFSC010000079.1:0-8586 GCA_964521585.1 uncultured Limnohabitans sp. | reverse complement strand
TTGACAGTCAGTGATTTTATCCCTAAAGAATTTAGGGATTCCGGTCTGTCAGAATATTATAATAAAAAGGATGGCTGGAACCGGATGGAAGATGCCTGGGAAAAGGATGAATTTGTTTTGGATGCCACTAAAATAACCCTTCATATCGGCCGGACTGGCGTAGATGGAGATACATTCAAGAATAAATATCTCATGGATAAATTCAATATCCAGATCAACAAAACTTCCAGAAATACAGTCCTTTTTATGACCAATATTGGGACTACCAGAGGAAGTGTCGCTTATCTCACCAATGCACTTTTAAAAATAGCGGACGAACTGGATCAGGAGTTCCGCTCTCTGAGCGAAAAGGAAGAAGTTATCCGCCGAAACAAAATTCAGTCTTTGGTCAAGGATTTTCCACCCCTGCCTGATTTCAGCTATTTCCATCATTCCTTTCAGGCGGTGCCTGGAGTTCCCGGTGGGAATATCAGAGAAGCCTATTTTTTGGCCTACAATGAAGAGAACTACGAATATATGCCTTTGGAAGATTGTCTTCCTTCCATGGAAAACGAACGGACCTTAGTGGCGTCTTCATTCATTATTCCTTATCCACCTGGGTTTCCTGTGCTGGTACCTGGGCAGGTAGTAAGCAAGGAAATCATTCATTTCCTCAGTGCACTTGATGTGTCAGAGATCCATGGTTACCGCGCGGACCTTGGACTCCGAATCTTTAAAGAATCTGTACTCAACAGACACAAGACCATTACATCGATGGGATCCACAAGCACCAAAAAAAAATTATCAACTAAAATATAAAATAATAAAATTATGGCTACTAATAAAGAAACAAAATCGGATTTACCTGTAAAGCAGGATGTATCAATACCCGTTCCCGGGGCAAATGTAAAGCGAGGACAAAAGGCAACTACAACGGCCGCTGCAAGGGGGAATACCAAAAAACCAGCTACCAAAGCTGAACCAAAAAGATCCAGCCGCAAACCGAAGGTTGAGCTGGATGGAGTCTCAGACATCCGGCGGTCTTTCCATAAAAACGAGGAGCCGCTTTATTTTATCAGTGCGACCAATTTCAATCTTTTGGGAGCAGATGAATGGATCAAAGGATTCAAATTCATCTGTCATATTGAGTGTTTTGATGGTCTGCATCCCAACGTTTTTTCCCCAAAAAATGAAATTCCGCACGATGAATTTGAGGGAATTGAAGACATCAATAACTACCTCCTGCAACACCCTGAAGTCCAAGACTATCTCAAAAGCAGAGCCGTTGATGGCAAGGTTGGAAAAGCGATGTTTTTGATGTTTGATGAGAAGACTGAAAGATTGGCAGAAAAACTGGGACTTGAGATCATGTTTCCAAAAGCAGAAATGAGGACATTTCTGGACAATAAAGTCAATACCAACCGAATCGCTGAGAAAGCCGGTGTAGCTTGTGTTCCCTATGTATTGAAGCAGGTAACTGATTACAATCAGTTGACTAAGATCGCCAAAGATCTAGGAAGTGAACTGGTGATTCAGACTCCTTTTGGAGATTCAGGCCACACTACTTTTTTCATTTCGAATGAAGAGGAATTTAAAAAGTACGAGGCAGAGATCATCAAAGAAGATGAGGTGAAAATCATGAAGCGAATCCGCTGCAAAGGCTCCGCGATCGAGGCGTGTGTGACACGCCATGGGACCATTGTCGCTCCATTGATGACTGAGTTGGTCGGGTTCAAAGAACTTACCCCTTATCAAGGTGGATGGTGTGGAAATGAAATTTACCCGAATGCTTTCACACCGGAATTGCGTGCAAAAGCCATAGAATATACCCAAAAATTTGGTGATCAACTTCGAAAGGAAGGGTACAAAGGCTATTTCGAACTTGACTTTCTGATCGATTTGGATAATGGTGAGATCTACTTGGGTGAGTTGAACCCCCGGGTGACTGGAGCGAGCTCTATTACCAATCATGCGGTTTTTGCTCTGGCAGATGCGCCGCTGTTCGTATTCCACATTTTGGAATGGATGGATATTGAGTATGACCTGGATGTGGAGGCACTCAACAAGCGCTGGTCAAATCAGGAAAATATTGACAGCTGGAGTCAGTTGATAGTCAAGCATACAGAAGATACAGTCGAGTATGTCACCGAAGCTCCCAAATCAGGTATCTGGAAAATGTATGACACCGGTCACATTCAGTTTGACCGAATGGATACCCACCGGAGAGCTGTCGAGAATGAAAACGAGGCATTCTTTCTGCGGATTACTCGCAAAGGAGACTACCTCTACGAAGGAGCAGATATGGGAATACTAGTGACGAGAGGCCGGATGATGACAGATGATTTCAAGCTGAATCACCGGGCCAAACACTGGATCAAAGCGATTCGATCCCAGTATAAATCAGAGATGGTTGAAGACAAAACGAAGCCTGCTTTAACCGGTTCGCTGACCAAATAAAGAGAATTCCAAAATTGGCCGGCCAGAATTATTTTTCATTCTGGTCGGCTTTTCTGGATTCACTACCCACTACCAATCACTAGATGCATTTAGACTTTATGACGATTGCCGAGCCCGGCGTGCCAGGGCTCAAATGGCAAAAATTATTCAATTCCCGCTGGGGAGCCTACCGGAGTTGGTTCATTTCCAGTGGAGCAGCCTATCTTCCTAATCTTCAGAGTTCACAGGAAGCGCTCCAAAAGTATATGCCGAAAATGTGGCCTACTTATCGTCGGCTCTGCAAATTGGCGAATGCCGATGAAGTGGCTGCCCGATTTCTTACGGGCTATCAGCCTCCTGCATACATCACCGGTTGCTCCCAAGCTGCACTTCCCGGAAATCATATCCAACTGATTCGTAATTACGATTACCATCCAGATTTGACCGAAGGAGTACAGCTTCTCACTGCCTGGAATGGTAAGAAAGTAATAGGCACTGGAGACTGTCTGATCGGCATTCTAGATGGAATGAATGAAGACGGGCTGGCGGTTTCTTTAAGTTTCGGGGGAAGAAAAGAAGTGGGGGAAGGTTTTGGGATACCCTTCATTCTTAGATATGTTCTTGAATTTTGCAGTAATGTGGAAGAGGCAATGGAGACGATGTGCACGATTCCGTCCCATATGTCCTACAATGTGACTGTGGTTGACAGTGAGGGAGCTTTTAAAACCCTACAAATCGCCCCTGACCGCCCACCGCTAGTGACTGATGTGGCTTTTGCCACTAATCATCAGGGAAAAGTGGACTGGCCTGAATACGCCCATTTCAATAAAACCCTGGAAAGAACGGAAAAAATCAAAAAAATTCTATTTGAGAATCGACTAAGTTCAGAAGAAGTAATTGATTCTTTCCTTGAGCCCCCGCTTTACAACACACGCTTCGATGCAGGCTTTGGGACACTTTATACGGCAGTTTACAGTCCCATGGAGGGCTCGGTGCAGCTTTACTGGCCCAATCAATCACTCATGCAGCACTTTGACGATTTTAAAGAGGAAGAACGAACCATTGACCTCAATAAAGCTCACTTGGATCCTAGAGTTCATTTGGCTCGGAATGCACCCGCTACGCCACCGAAGAAAAGCCCCGGTTCTTCCGGTTTTCAATCCAAAAATTCAAATCAATCCAAAATCATAAAAGATCATCCTAACAGATTAAAGTCATTTAAAGATTCTATCACAGGAAGAGAAGTGACAGAGTCCGCGTCTGGTGAAATAAAAACGGGTGGAACAGCAAAAGTCTCACGGGATTTCTGGCTTTAATTTCTCACTATGAAATTCTGAAAGCGTACTGGGTTAATTTTCAAATAAGTACAAGCCCCGATAGCATCCCTGATACCAAGATCAGGCTTACTGAAATAATACAACCACAATCAAAGAAACCATGAAATTTAAAAGTATAAATCCCTACAACAATCAGGAAATCGGAAGCTACCAAGCCCAAACGGAGGCTGAGGTAAATTCGATTTTGGAGAAATCCAATTCAGCTTTTACGGATTGGAGTCGGGAATCGCTGGAGCATCGAACCGCACTGATGAGAAAGGCGGGACAGATTTTGGAAGAGGGTGTGGAAGAATACGCACAGATGATCACCCTTGAAATGGGTAAGCCAATCACTGAAGCAAGGGCTGAAGTACGCAAATGCGCCTGGGTTTGTAATTACTACGCGGATCAAGCCTCGGATTTTCTCCGCCCGGAGGAAATTCAGACCGATGCGAAACGGAGTTTAGTCCGGTATGATCCACTCGGGGCAGTGTTTGCGATCATGCCTTGGAATTTTCCCTTTTGGCAAGTATTTAGATTTGCTGCGCCAACTCTTTGTGCAGGTAACACCGGTTTATTGAAACATGCTCCCAATGTATTTGGCTGTGCGTCGAAAATTGAGGAGGTGTTTTTGAAAGCTGGATTTCCAGAAGGGGTATTTCAAAATCTAATAGTTCATCATGATCAGACAGAAAATATTATTGCCCATGATGCAGTCAAAGCCGTCACCCTAACGGGGAGTGAATCAGCAGGAATAGCCGTAGGACAATTGGCCGGCAAATACCTCAAAAAGAGTCTTCTGGAGCTTGGAGGAAACAACTCCTTCATTGTCTGGGAAGATGCAGATCTCGATCAGGCAGTGAAAACTGCTGTATCAGCCAGAATGCTCAACTGCGGCCAGAGCTGTATCGCTGCCAAGCGATTTATCTTACTGGAAGGAATCCATGATGAGTTTGTCTCCAAATTCACCTCGGCGGTCGGGAAATTAAAAGCGGGGGATCCGTTGGACGATTCAACCCAGGTCGGAACCTTGGCAAGAAAAGATCTTGCAGACCAGCTCAAGAAGCAGGTAGATAAATCAATCGCTCAAGGTGCCAAATTGCTGCTGGGAGGTCAACAGGATGGTTGCTTCCATGAGCCCACTGTCCTTGGAAATGTGAAACCCGGTATGCCAGCTTTTGATGAGGAAACTTTCGGTCCACTTGCTGCTCTGATAAAAGCAAAAGATATCGATGATGCTTTTCGCCTTGCCGAATTGTCGAGATTTGGACTTGGAACAACCGTGTTCACAAAAGATACGGACAAAGCTGCCGACATGGCAGATCGCGTAAGCGATGGGGCTTATTTTGTAAATGAACTTGTAAAATCTGATCCAAGACTGCCATTTGGTGGAACCAAACGCTCAGGGTACGGACGGGAACTGGCAAAAGAAGGAATTCGGGAATTTGTAAATGTAAAGACTGTGTATATCAAGAATTGAGCAATTGATGTCTTTTTAAGATGAAGATGTGGTTATAAAAGAGGTTCAGGATATCATATCCTGAACCTCCGGAGTGATTTTTAATTTACTGTAAATCGTTTGAGTAGCTTTTTTTCGGAAGCGCGGGGTACTTCTGAGATAAGCACATAATTTCCCGGTCCAATGCTCGCTGTGAAATAACCCATAGTCTTAGGTGGCATGTCATTGACTCCTCCCAGAAATAATACTCCTTGAGGAGCAGGTTCTCTAAGTCCGCTTGGATCCATCCAGTTCATCCATTTTTCCATACTGTCTAGATTGGCATTCTCACTCAATTTGACCAGATTGATGTCATGGCCAACTACGTTTTCATATACTTTTTGATCTTCGAAATAAACACCGAAAGTCTGCATTCCCGGACGTATAGAGTCGTTCAAAACGATTCCGTTTTCACTTGATATATTAATCGGTACAAACTCTTCAGGTGGAGTGACACCGGATGTGTCTGCGGAAACCACCAGAGATTCCAACATCCCCATGCTGGTATGAAATTCACCGTTTTCCATTTTAACATAGCACTCCACTAAATAGTAACCGGGATTTAATTTAATAGTGGTTTGAGCAAGATTTTTTGGTGAAACCAAACCTGATCCTCCCACAAATTCCACTGAAGCATACCAATCCGGTATTTTTCCAAATTCTACTAAAGCTTCGTCCATTTTACCTTCATTGATCAGTTTCATCCCCGCAGAAAAATGTGGGACGACTTCCTGTTTTGCATCCTCAATTGTTTTGCCTTCCGGATACTTTTCAACAAGGAAAAAGTGGGTTTGATCTGACTTGTTTAAATATTGGAAAGTGTTCCAGCCTTGTGGAATCGTATCTGGCATCTGAAAATCCATGTTTTCAGTGACAATTTCAATTACAGCTGGCTCTTCAATAGTCGTTTCACTCTTTTCAGCTTGACAAGCAAAGAATGCGAAACCAGTTAAAATGATGAGGATTTTCATCGATAGATTCTTGGTGCTATTAAATTGCTTTTCCATGGTTTTTAGCGCTTAGTTTATGAATTTAAAAGATGTTCTCTCATTTCATGAGTGTCTAAAAAACAATGCCTTATGCATTTAGAACCCTAAATAAGATATGAAATTCATGCCTGGATTGCAAAAAAGTTCATACCGAAAAAAAGAGCCGACTTAATGGATTTACGGGAATAGAGGATTTAAAGTGTTGTCAGAAAAATATAAATAGGATGCCATCAAAAGCTATTTTATGCTTGATTTCAAAATAGCAACAATATCAAAATGAAATCCTTAATTGGTTAAACCGCAATTTCTTTTGGAAGCTAGTTTAGCGTAACATATTTGCAATTATCCACGGCAGTGTGAATTATAGTTGGCCTATTTATTTACCACAACTTTTTGGTAATCCATTCCTAATATATTGGCAATTGTCCCCAGGGTACGAACAAGAAAATCCGGTGGTTTTACGGCAATAATTTCCCTTCGGTAATTCTTCATAAGCTTACCAAAAAGTAAAAGTGTTCGGAGATTTTTCATGCTAACCTGATTCGTTTTTTCATCTTTGGCGATTGCGACTACTTTGCATACATCCTCAAAATAATCTTCCATGTCCAAGGCTGGTTCATGGGTGTTATAGACTCTAACGATTTCATCGGTAGGATTTCGAAATGCATGTTTCACGCCAATATCTACTTTTAATTTATCGCCTTTCCTTGCTGTAAGCCATTGGTCTTTGATGAAAAATTCCATTTCCCCTTCAAGAATGTGGTAAGTTTCAATGGCTTCCGGATGAATATGAAACAGTGGATCTTCCATGTTGCATTTCGGTAATAATTCCCATTCCAAATCTAAGGACTTACCTTCCGTATCCTCTTTACTCCGAATGACGGTAAAGACCATTCCAATCGGAGCCATGTCTAAAATTTGACCTGCAACTGCCATGGATTATTTTAATTTTTTAAGTCCCTAGTGTGTTTCATTCTGAAAATTTAAAATAGCTGAAGACCGATCTTTATACTATTATCTGAATCTATAATTCGGTAATAATTGAGACCAATTGATGAATGTTCAGAAGGAAGATTTGAATTAAAATATCTCAGGAAAATTTCAGTTCGGCATCTTCCTTCGAACTTTTCATTCAGCAGTCGTTGGATCTATGATTGTTGAAACTTTGCTGACTGAATTAGCGGGGAATCCGCCCTGTGATGCATGTTCCCGAATCATTTCCTCGTTGGGCGCATTGTAAACACAATAGATCTTGTCTGAAGTTACGTAGCTGTGGACCCATTGAATTTCAGGACCTAATTTACTCAATACACCACAAGAAGTTTGTGAGATACCTTTCAGTTGGTCAGCAGATAAATTTCCTGCTCCGGGAATTTCTCTTTCTATTACATACTTTGGCATAATTAAAGATTTTTGAATGTGCCTTACTCGTTTGGCTTTTCGGTTTCGCCCCGTTTTTTGAGTGGATTCTGGTCTCCACTTTTTGACTTTATCACTTCGGGAGGTCACCCCTATAACTAGACCAGCTTGGTGCTTTAAAAATATTCATAGCGCTCTTAGACTACTCATTCACGCTGCCAAATACGAGTTGTTGTTTTGTGTGGCTTTTGAAAAAAAAGACCACTAAATCTGGCTAACTCTCAAAGCTGACAGAGAAGACATTTCCCATGTTATTATTCAGTTCGTATAAAGAATAGAATCAAAAATAATAGCGAATGGGCACCGTTTGCTTTCCTAAGTTATTGAAAGGCAGTAAGATTTACAATAAGCAGTAATGTGTTTCTGGATAGCTTTCAACTTTACTCCAAAGTGTGGATTAAGTGTGCCATCAAAATACCAATGAGTAGGCTGAGCATTGAAAACAGGCCATTGTTTTTTTATTTCTGTTGCAGCTAATCAATCCCAAGACAAACCCCCTGACAAGGTTACACGACCCAAATAAACCTGCCAGTCAATTAGAAAATGAATTTTGGATTACTCCTCAAATAAGTGAATGAAAGTAACGCCTCTCTAAAAATCAGGAAAGTTTGATTTTAGGACTTCATCCCGAGAAGATACTTTAGGATAATTTCAAAAAACCACTGCGGAGAAAGCGAAGAATCTGTATTTCTTAATCAAATCGACACGGGAAAAACTCAGTCAAAATATTACTTAAGGCGTTGGGGATGAAATGGTTTAATGAAATGATCTGCCTGTTGAATACTGAATAAATTTTTGAATATATACCGGTATCCGAAAACGGAATGTCTTTGAATAAGAAAAGAGCTAGAGTCAGCAAACTAATGAAAGCTCATAATAGGGATGGAAGAGATGGAAAAAGAGAATGCAAAACATCCCAGCTTCCTAGTACTCTTCAAAGTTACAGAGC
>CAZFSC010000078.1:11185-16458 GCA_964521585.1 uncultured Limnohabitans sp. | reverse complement strand
CAATCATTCCTCTGGGTAATTTTTCATTCAGGCTCGATATCATGGATTTTTAAATTTTACCCTTTCTTGTTTTTAATCCAAGGTTTTGCTTCCCCACCAATCTTTATTAGGAATAAAATCAGGCGAAAGCATTTTTCGCCTCTCCTTCTCCAGGCGATTCAGAAGGGCTGTACGGAAACTTAGGTTTACCATTGCTGCAGAGTCAGGATGATAAAGTGGATCTTCTTTTGCAAACCGTGCCTTGTTTTTTTCAAGCCAGGCCATTAATTCATTAGATAACTCAGCTGCTTTTTCAGGACTGATTTTCACCAAATCTTGTTGCTCCCCAATATCCTGGTTCAGGTTGTAGAGTTCTTGATGGCCATCTTCCCAATAATGGATCAACTTCCAATCTCCCTTTCGAATGGTAGAATTGGGTTCTCCACCTTGATTGCCATAATGTGGATAATGCCAGAAAAGGGATCTTTCCTCAAGGTTTTGACCTTCCAAAAGCGGACGGAGGCTTTTGCCGTCTAGTTTGTCAGTCGGAAATTTTGCACCTGCATAATCCAGCAAGGTTGGGAGGAAATCTACGCCGGAGACTGGGGTATCATTTTTATCACCTTTATTTTTCAACCAAGGAATATAAATCAGATAGGGAACCCGGATTCCGCCTTCCCATTGGTAGCCTTTTCCTCCCCGGAGGGGCGCCAGATTTGTGGAATAATTATCACCGGAAACTACACCGCCATTGTCTGAGGTGAAAATGATAATGGTGTTTTCCTCCAAACCCAATTCCTTCAGTTTGGAAATAACTGCTCCTACGGCCTCATCCATTTGCTCGATCAGACCGGCATAAACTGGATTGTCCTGATACTTTCGGGCTGGAAGCACTCGTTCCATTTCGAAGCCAACCGAATCGATATCTTGTGCAGCGGCTTTGGCCTGATAGTGGTTCCATTTTTCTTCGGAGGTCTGTATGGGGGCATGCACTGCATAAAAACTCAGATAGGCGAAAAATTTTTCATCTTGATGTGCTTCGATAAAAGCATTGGTCTCTTTCGCCAATTTCATCGAAAGATGAATTCCTTTTTCTTCCGGAGCATCATTCAAATAAGGATTTGAAAAAGGCGAAAAATATCTTCCTGAGGCGGGACTTCCTACGTGATAACCTCCTTTATTTATTTCAAATCCATGATCTGTAGGCATGGAATTATTTTCCTCTCCTCCCAAATGCCATTTTCCGGCAAGAAAAGTTCGATATCCTTCATCCTTCAATGCTTCTGGAATCGTCGTGACTTCCTGAGGCAATGCGTGGGAATAGTTGGCTGGAAGAAGCCTGGAATGGCGCTTGTACTTTCGCCAGTCTTCGCCCTCCGGGGCACCGATCCAATCGGTGATTCCGTGATTCGCTACGAACTGGCCCGTCATGATACTTGCTCTCGAAGGACTGCAGACAGCACTGGTGGCATAGCCCTGAGTGAAAATCATACTCTTGGCAGCTAACTGATCCAGATGGGGAGTTTCGTAGAATTGACTTCCCATAAATCCCACATCATTGTAGCCCAAGTCATCGACTAAGATGAAAATGATATTGGGGTCTTTCGGTTTTTGTGAACAGCTAAACAGGAGTGAAGTAGAAAGCAGAAGGACTGAAAGCTTTTGAAGAAGCATGGAAGGTTTATTTCTGAAAGAAAGAAATGTCCTGGGTGAAATTATGAATTTGGCGATGAATTCAGAATAGCCAACACCCGATCTGGAGTGAAAGGAATATGTCTTAAATTTTTACCGGTCAAAGCAAGAAATGCATTGGCAATAGCACCTGCCACCATCGGAGTGGCGGTTTCTCCTACACCTTCTGGATGGGCATCGGACGGAAGAATCACGGTCTCGATCTGATCTGGGCAATCTTCCATTCGAAGTAGCTGATAATCGTTGAAATTGGATTGCATAACTTTCCCATTTTCTATGGTGATTTGCTCTTTCAGCACGCTACTCATTCCCATGATGATTCCGCCTTCCAGTTGCGCTTTGACATTATCCGGATGTACAACCACCCCGGCATCCAATGCCACCCAAAAATTATGGACCTTGATTTTTCCGGTTTGACGATCCAGGGAAATTTCACAAACTCCTGTCCCCAAAGAGCCATGCTCCACAAAGGATACTCCTTTGGCTCGGTCTGGCGCTGTGCCTGAATTCCAGTCTGAAATTTCAGCAGCTTTTTCGAGGGTTGCCAAAGCCCTAGGCGAATTTTTCATTAATTCTCTTCTAAGCTGAATGGGGTCTTTACCTTGATTTCTGGCGATTTCATCCAGCATGCACTCAATCGCAAACTTATTGGGACCATGACCTACGGCTCTCCAATGTTTTAACCGGATTCCATTGGAAGTTTCCCGCCATTCTGCGAACTGGTTAGGGATATCATAGTGGTCATTATTTATTCCGCTCGCCACGAGCCCGCCACCATCACCAACTACCAGATGAGAAAATGATGTAATCTTTCCACTTTGGTCTACACTAGCTTCGATGCGCTGCAAAGATAAAGGACGGTAAGCTCCATAGGTCAAATCATCCTCCCGGGTCCAGATTAATTTGACCGGGCGGGGAGCCATTTCTTTTGCCAGAATCGCACATTCTTCCACAAAATCATTCATGCTTCTCCTGCCAAACCCACCTCCTAAATATTGGAGATGAACCGTTACATTTTCAGGGGTAATTCCGAGAATTTCCGGCACGCCTAATTTCGTATCAAATCCCTGTTGGCTTCCTACCCATACTTCTGCGCTGCTTAAATCCTCCGCAACTTGGATTACCGCGTTGAGGGGTTCCATTTGGGCATGATATACATAGTCATTCTTAAAGTCAGAAGAATAGGTTTTAGCTGCGTCTGCCTTGGCAGCTTTCACATTTCCCTGTTCCACGATGACTCGGCCGGATTTCTTATCGGAGGCGATTTTTTCGTATTGGGTGTAGATTTCCTGCGAATTGTGGTCTGAAGCAGGCGAATCGCTCCATTCGATCGCTAGTTTTTTCTTTGCTGCCAAGGCAGCCTCTAAAGATTCTGCGATTATCCCGATGCCATAATCCAGGGGTACAATTTTCAGGATTTCTGGCAATGAAGCTATCTCAGTTTCGTTTTGGAGTGTGGGTTTGGCACCGTGCAGGTTTCCTCTTTCGATGACTCCATAGCACATATTTGGAAGTCTGATATCGATCGCAAATTTTGCCTGCCCATTTACTTTTCCTGGCAAGTCCACACGTTTGATCTTCTGACCGATTAATTCAAAGTCTTTGGAATTTTTCAGTTGTTCCTCAGTAAAGTCAGGGATTGAGGCGGGCATTTCAAGCTCAGCTACCAATTCCCCAAAGTTGATTTCTTTTCCGGTAGGCGGATGTGTGATTTTACTTTTGGAGACTGTCAGTTCTTCAATCGGTACATTCCATTTAGTTGCAGCATTAAAAAGTAAAATAAATTTGGCCTGTGCACCGGCTTTGCGCATTGTATTGTAATAACTGTTGGTAGTCCTGCTACCCACAGTAAACATGAGTTTGGTACCCGGAGACCAGCCTGGAGAGCCGTAGATTTCGGATTCCTGCGGTGAGAATTCCACGGAAACTTTAGACCAGTCTGCGTCCATTTCCTCCGCAAAAAGTACTGGCAGGGAGGTCATCGAGCCTTGGCCCATTTCTGCTGCAGGATTGTATATCGTAATGTTCCCGTTTTCTGAGATTTTAACCCAAGAGGTCACAGGATGTTTTTGAAGAGTTTTTTGGATATCTTCCGGACTGGAGCAGGAGACGAGCTGAGGCAGAATTCCTGAAATTCCAACAAATAATGCTACCCCTCCGCTAGACTTGAGAAATTCCCTTCTGCTCAGATTTGACGATGAATTTTTCATGGGATTATTTATCTGTAGGGATTTGATTTGAGGCCGCCATCTCGATTGCTTCGATGATTCTGAGGTATGTACCACATCGACAAAGAATATCATTCATTTTTTCTTTGATCTCTTCTCTTGATGGATTTGGCTTTTCTTCAAGTAATGCTGCCGCCTGCATAATTTGGCCCGAATGGCAATAGCCACATTGTGGCGCCTGTGCCGATATCCAGGCTTTTTGAAGAATATGATCGCCATCCACAGAAAGACCTTCGATGGTTTTGATTTTTTGACCCTGAGCGAAATCATCAACCGGAAGCACGCAGGCTTTCATGGGTACTCCGTCCACATGGATGGTACATGCCCCACATTGTGCGATGCCGCATCCGTACTTTGTACCTGTCAGTCCCAGATGCTCACGAATGACCCATAGCAAGGAAGTACCGTTGGTCACTTCCACTTCATGGGTGCTGTCATTGATCGTTAACTTAAATTTTCCCATCGTTTAAAATTTACACTTTAAACTACTGAAAATATGGGAAATTAGGAAAAATGATGAGGTTAAACCATCACCTGAATCAATCAGTGCATCTGTTAAAAAACAAGGGGTGGATAGATCTCATGGGAGTTTAAAATCAACCCATCCGAAACCCGTTTTAGATAAGTTTTGATTTTACCTGCTGTATCCACCTCACAAACCCTGTAACTAGGAAATGGATTTCCCCAGTTTCCGCCAAAATGACCTGACCAGAGATAAGGTTTTTTTCGATTCCACATGATCCCATCCACATCATGATCGTGGCCGTGAAAAATGGCTCTCACATTTTCATATGTCCCTAAGAGTGTCATCACCTCCTCACAGTTCTTTCCAAAGCGCGTCCAGTCATTTTGGGAAATATGGATAAAGACAAAAACGTGTTTTTTTGGTTTGGACTCCTCCAGGGAAAAGCGTAGAAACTCCTGATCAACGCAGAGGAAGTCCCCAGCCTCGTTGGAGGAATTGAGGATGATGATCCCGTAATCCTCTTGATTAGGAAAGAAAATATTGGAAGGCTGATTCCAGATTTCCAGCCAACGGGTTTCTGAAACCCGGTCATGATTGCCTTTGGAGACAAAATAAGGCATTTTCAACTGATCGTAGACTTGCTTCACCTTCGGCATCCAAATCGGTTCGTCATGGATCAGATCTCCGTTGAATACGACGAAATCAACATTTGATTCTTTGTTGAGAGCATGAATTAGATTGCTATGAGCGAGTTCGAAATCGGTATTTGGCTGACCATAATGTCCGTCTGAGGCGGTAATAAATCTAAAAATCGGATCGGCAAAAAGCTTGGATTTTGAAGAATCGGAAGTGGAAAATCCCCCCAATGGCATGGCGATCAAGCTTCCGCCTAAGGCGGTGAGATTTTT
>CAZFSC010000078.1:0-11085 GCA_964521585.1 uncultured Limnohabitans sp. | reverse complement strand
CATTGGTTCTTTGCGTGGACAAAAGGTCTTGATTTGAATGATTTTTAGCAATTTTCGCCTTTTATCAGCTATAGAAATAAATGATGATTGGAAAATATTGCCAATTATTCATTGTCAGGAATAGCCATGGTATGATTGGCAATCAGCTGACATTTACCATCTACCTCGGCATAGGTTCGCATAAAATGGTATCGGGTAGGAGAGGGGCCACGGTCAACAATAGTGAATCCTGTGACTATTGCGGTTTTTCCGGAAATAGAAACTTTGACCTCGCTGGAGACTCTGGATCTGGTATCGGAATTACCGCTGGCAAGTTGATTGGCAGCACGCTGTATCACGGCAGATTTGTCATCAATCAGGGAGGCATGATTGTGTGCCCAGATAAAATTTTCACCCAAAACCCGCTGAAAAAAATCCACATCTGCTTTCAATTGAGCTTGTTCCCATTGTGCATCGAGATTTTTTATTTGATCTACGTTCAGACAGGTTTGCTGACCGAAAGCATTCAGATTAATAGTAATTCCAATTGCAATAAGAAGGCAGAGAATTTTCATCAGGGGCTTTGATTTAAGGGATTTTGAAAAAACCATCCTCTGAAATATAGTATTTTCCTACTGAATCTGTTTGTGCGAACCATCACAAGTTGGCATCCGCTTGGATAATCCGCAGACACAGTCGTGAAAACCTTTACCATCCAATATCCTTGGAAGGTATTGTTCAATTCTGCCCATGCGTGTTTTGGATTGTTTTGCCCCTGAAAAATATAAAATATAGGCTCGCTGCTTTCCAGGAGTCAAATCTTGAAATGCCTTTTGGAAATTGGGATTCTCTTTGAATTTGGCCAGCAATTCCTCAGGAAATTTCGTAGAATCAGGATCTTTCACAGGCTTCCTGCCTTCCAGTTCTAACTTTATCGCGGCATGGATATAACTTTTCAACACAGATTCCAAAAGGAGGATTTCGGAAATGCTCCGAAATTTGATTACGCGGCCATGTTGGGTATTGGGACCTGGTTTGACTAAAATTTTTTCCGGATCAGGTAGCAGGACCCCATTGAAAAAACTGATCACACAAAATTCTTTAAAACCTCCCAGAAGAATCGAATTCTTTCCATTAACCAAATAGCAGGGCTGTCCCCATTTCAATTCTTCTTGTAGGTCAAAACTTAAAAGAATTGATCTCAACATTTCTAGCTCCTTTTTCCAAATTTTCGCTTCTTGAAAAAACAGATCAACTTCTGGATTTTTGAGACTCATCGTGTATTTAGATTTCTATTTCAACCTTTCGTTCTTAAACTATGGATGAATTTGGCAACTAAGAATATTTCGAATTTAGTCAATTTCATTCCTAAGTCTTACTCCAGAAGTCGATCAGTTGGCTTTAATAAAATGCAGTACCCGATTCAAAGTATCAATTGAGAGCACTAAAAGGGACCTTTTTTATCACCGCTCGATATACATCACTGCCGAGTCTTCGATGTATTTGGCTGGGTTGAATGAGGAGTAAAATTTGTTTTTGAGATTATTCAGTGGACTATTGAGCGCCATGATTTTGGAGGTAAACTCAGCAGGAAACAGCACGGGATCAGAATAGGTTTTGATCAATGTTTCGTACTGGCTGATGTTGGCTTGCATGCGTGTGGTCAATTGGCCAAACCGAAGACGAAGCGACTGGACTTTGTACATATAGGTTTCCACTTGGCCAAGCCATTTGCCTCTGGTATCAGCCGAACTGTCAAGAAATATAATTTTGTCGGAGATGGACTTTCTACATTCGTTTTTGAACTGCTCACGCTCGGAATCCAATGTGGCTCTCAGGTAGCGACTTTCGTATCGGGACTTATCAATACCGAAGTACTTCATCTGCTCATTCAGCAATTGACTGTTCTCTTTTTGAAGTTGTTCTAACTCTTGATTGATCATTTTCCATTCTTGATCGATGATCGATTTTTGCTGTTCAAATTGACTCGAAACTGTAAGAACTCGAAGCATTTCCGGAGTTTTATCATAGAGTTCTTTCTCCTTTTTACTCACAGTACTCATCAAAGTATTGACACCCGAGATTGCCGAATTGACCATAGTGCCATAAAGTGGAACGGCAGCTGAGGCGCTGGATATCAAACCTATCGATTGCTGAAGCACTCCTACCATTGCATCGCTTTTGCCCTCCCGCTCATACCATTTGTCGAAGGATGTTTTCCAGGAGGAAAAGGACTTGTAGTTTTGAATTTGGCCGATACTTCCAAGCTGGTCAAAAAAGAATTGGGAAGTCAAAAAAAGCTCCACTGGCTGAATATCCCGTTGAATACTCAGGAGTTCGGTAAATGCCAATTGTCCATTGAGGTTGATTTTTGTTTTCGGGGCTTCTTCCAGGATCTTCAGCCGGTTGTCCAAAGCCACCTGCAACTTTTCCAAATCGTTCATTTTTTCCTTTTCTGATGAAGTTTTGCTGTCGGTGGCGGCCAGCTTTTCCATCAATTTATTCACGATTTCCTCATTTGATTTGAGTTTCTCATTGAGTTCCTTGAGCTGATTATCACGATCTGTTTTGATTTGCTCTGAGATTTCAGTTTGAGCTTGACAAAAACCAGCAAATAGCAAGAATATTAGAAGGGCGGAGCAAGCTTTTGATCGCATGGGAAGTAATTTGGTGAAGGACAATGAACAGGTTTTCCTGTACCAAGTTCTAAGCCAAATTTCTCATTTTAAAAACCTTCATCTGAAAGCAAAAAATCTAATCCTTAGACGGGTTTTCAAACCGGTAACCCGATAGAAATGGTCCTGAAGTTTATTTGAACCGATAGTGGACTGTTGACAACTGTCTGAGGACGATCATTAGAATTAGAGATAAAAGTAGTTTTTATAGTTAAAAATTCTAATTTTTTGAGATCACTACCTTTTTTCTGATCAGGTTATCATTATTCAGGCTGTCCACTAAATACTTGGCAAGGCTCATTCGACTGATTGTTAGGCTTGGTTTGGGAATCATATCAATTGACTCCCTTATTCCTTGATCTCTCGCTGTATTGGTCAGACCAACAGGGCGCACAATAGTCCAATTGAGTTTTGAATTGGAGATGATATCTTCCTGTTTTTCATGGTCTTGGTAAGCAACTCCGATATTACTGTGATCGATAAACCATCTAAACCAGTTTGGAATTTCTTTTTTGCTATCCGCAACTCCCCAAGCCGAGCAGACTGTAATTCTCTTGATGTTATTTTTCTCAGCTAAGGGAACCAGCTTTTTCATCACCTCAGAGAGGTAGTTTTCGGGAGTTCTCAATTTAGCCCAAGGAAAATCTGAAGTACGGGAAATATTAAGAACGCTTACTATTGCATCACATCCCATAATGGCATTTTCAAGATCCCTTAGGTTATTAGGGTTTCCTTCAAAGACGGTTAAACCCTTTTGATTATGGATTTTTTTTCCATTTCGTACAACACAATTGACCTCAAATCCATCTTTCAAGGCTTTTTGTAAAACATATTTGCCTGTTCTTCCTGTAGCGCCAAGTAAAAGTATTTTCATAATTTTCAGAAATCTCAGGTGAAATTCAGCCTATAAGGGGTTCAGTTTGAAAAGTATCTGACTCCAGTTTATTGTTTTAGTTCACAAGTTTAGTTTTCAAACCCAATATTCTTGAAATGATTTCAAAAAAAATAAGAAAATAAAAGCGATGCCAAAATTTTGCCTTGTTTGGACCTGATTAAAAGCTTTTTCAAGCACCGCTTTTATTTCTCCGTTTTAGACTTGCTACTCTTAGAACCAGCCTACAACGCTAAATGATAAAGTATTTTGGCGTCTGGCATTGGTTAAAAAGGGGTATTCACTTTTACCTGATGGCTGGAGTGCTCCTCTGAAGAACCAGTTTTCCGTTCCATAATCATGGCGGTACTCCCCACGGATCATGAGGTGATTTTTAACGAGTACATGGGAAAATGTACCTGTAAATCCGTAGAGCGTAGCTTCATTATTTTCATCAAATGTTTCCAGGAAGTTCGAAGATGATTCAGGAAAGATTTTTTCGTAGATACGCTCGTATCTGAATGCTAGATAATTCCTTTCCCCTGTGATAAATTTTAAGTAAGCTACATTGATAAGAAATTCATTTGTGCCTGAGTTTGAAGTTTCAAAACCGGGAGTAAACTGAGTCATGAATTCAATCCGCTTGGTTATACTAAATCGGGTATGAAAGTCAAATAAATGTCTCCAGCTTCCAGGGATATCGTAACCTGTGGGTCTTTCATTTCCGCCCATATACAGCGCACTAAAGTGCATGTTTTCGTTTGGTGTGTAGAGGTAGGACAAGCTGATGGTTTTACTGGTATTATTATCAGTGACCATATTCTGTCCATTGATCAGGTAAAATGAATAAGTGCTTTTCGAAGTAGGACTATACAATACTCTTATTCCACTGTGGTAATCCGGTACGTGAATGAAGGCATTGCTTCTGGAGAAATTCCAGTTTTCCCGGTAATCTTTTTTGTGGATTCCAGGATTGCTTTTGCTTGTTTTAAAGGTTTGAAAGCTTGGCAAACCCTCAATACCGATCGGAGTGGCCATTATCCCCATTTGCACAGATAGGCCTTTGACCTTTTCGAAGTCATAACTTACGATCGCTTCCTGGATAAACTGCCAGGAAATGCTGCTTAATGAAGGTACTTGGTAACTAGCGGGAGTAGTGGGTTCTTGTTTGTAAAACTGGCTTGGAGTCATACCAATGTTGATGGCAAGTCGTGTACTGAAGTTGTTATATTTTGCATCGGCACCCAATACGAAATTTCCAACTGTCAATGAATTCGCTATAAAATCGAATCCTCGCAATGCATTTATGTTATTTGAAGGATTGTTGAAATTATGTGAATAAAAGGTTTCCAAATATCCACCGAAGGTTACCATGAGGGTATCCTTTGCATGATGCATATTTACATGTTCTACATGCAGACTGCTGTCTTTTTTGCTTTCTGAAATAGAATCTGTATGAGGTAAGTATTGAGCAAATAATTGAAAGGATGACAACAATAGAATAGCTGTCAAAATGAAATGTTTCATTTTTTATAAAGTTGAGCTGGTAATGAATAATAAATAGAAACTAAGAGGCAAGTCGTTGCCTCCAGGCTGATGCTTGTATGCATCAAACTGACTTCGAAAAATCAGATCCGCTTCTAGCGGCTTTTACCAGAAATAATGGAAAGGAAATATGAGGTCTGATTTTCGATAATTGATCAGACTGTTTGTAATTCGGAGATTGTACTGTGATAGAGAAAAATAATTAAAGTACTCATGAGAAGCATGAGTTGTAAAAAATAGGTAATTGAATGATTTTGTGTTTTCAGTATTTTGCTCTTGGTATCGATTTTCTTTATGACCGATCGCAAGCAAGAATTGATTTTGATTCTCACTATTTAATTCACTTTGCCCACTTGGAGCTGGGGAAGTCAGTCTGGAGGAATCAGAATCCACTGCAGATACAAATCTGCAAAACATAGCCAAGAGGATTATCCCCAGACTGAAAACTATGTTTCTATAGACTTGATTCATGCGGCAAAAGTAATTGAATTGTATACGCAAAAATTGAAATTGAAATATTTTTTTTTGAGTTAACAAAGACGCTTGAATCGGGCATAAAGACCAATTTTGATACTTGCTGAAATCAGGTATTCTTTATTTTGAAGGTGGAGTCCTTTGGATTCAAGAGGATAATACGTGCTTGCCTTTCCGGAAAATCTTTGTTTACATTTTATTTATCCCCTTTGAAAACCAAAAATGATCTGCGAATGTGTTTCAGTGACCAAATTTTGAATTCGGGTTTTCCCTGGGAATTTATTGGAACCTTAATTAATGATTTGCTTATTTCAGGCTTCCGGGATTATTCCTCTTGAGTTTTTCGTTGAAAATTTGTATTTTACACTTACATCAACCGGCGAATCCCTTTTTTTTGGAAGGAATCCCGAATTTTTAACTCAAAAAAATAAAATAATGAAACTCAAATTTATTTATACAGCTCTATTTTCAATGATGCTGATTGCATGCACTACAAATAGTAAGGAATCAGTGGTAGAAGACCTGAAAGATTTTCAGGATAAGCACCGTGAGATGGAAAAAATCCACTCAGAAATGGAAGCAAAGCATGCACAAATCGAACAGGACCACCAGGTTTGGATTCAAGAGCATCAGCAAAAACTAGATGAGGAAGCTTTGGCGCAAATCAAAAAGCAACACGAGGAAATGATCGCAAAGCATGGGGCCATCATCAAGGAGCATTCGGCGATGATTGCGAAGCATGCAGAATTCGTTGAAAAAGGAGGTCCAGAAGGATTTACCGCTGAGCAACTCAAACAACAGTATGTACAGCTCAGTGAAGAGCATGACCGAATGACTAAAGAGCATGAACTGATGATGAACGAGCATGATCGCATGAAAGAAGATCACCAGCGAATCGTGGGTAACGCCATGGAAGTGAAGTGATCGAGTTGAGAATCGGTTTCAAATCTCTCAAACCGAAATTATTGCAATACTGATCTTGTATGTAGTTTCCAAATTTAGAAGTTTGATTACTTAAGAGCCGGAGGATTTTAATTCTCCGGCTAATTTTTTAAGAATACTTTTTGGCGTGCTTTCTATAATTCTCTTTAGCCGAAAAGGAAAGTTTTATCTAATCACAATAGCATACTTCATATTCTAGAGTCAGGATTAGTTTATTATTTATTTAAATGCTTGAGCAGGAAAGAAAACAAAGCCATTTTGATCCAGGCTTTTTTAATTTTTAATAAAATATCCGAGATTAATCTTCTTAGAGAATTATTGATTTTTGAAATTCAAATAAAGCCTATCAATGAAAAATCGTCTGTTTCTTCTTTTGTGCCTATTGGCTTCCCCATCTTTTGGGCAAACTCCACTGATTTTCGAAAATTCGGTCAAGCAGCGAGTTATCGTGTTGACTGATATCACCAATGAACCTGATGATCAGCAGTCTCTAGTCAGATTTTTGGTTTATTCAAATGAGTATGATGTGGAGGGGATCATCGCCACTACTTCCACCCACCTTAGAACGCAGGTTAGAAAAGATAAAATCGAAGAATTGGTGCAGAATTATGGGAAGGTAAAAGACAATCTGGATAAGCATGCCTCTGGCTACCCGGCAACAGCGCACTTACTGAGTGTGACTTCGCAGCATGTCCCCAAATTCAGTATGGATGGAGTGGGAGAAGGAATGGATTCTCCAGGATCCGAATTGTTGATTAAAGCAGTGGATAAAGCGGATGAGCGTCCACTTTGGGTATCGGTTTGGGGAGGGGCAAATTGTCTTGCCCAAGCTCTCTGGAAGGTGAAAAATACACGTACAGAGGAAGAATTGATGAAGTTTGTGAAAAAACTTCGCGTTTATACTATTTCAGATCAGGATTTTGCGGGCCCTTGGATTCGACACAATTTTCCTGGGATTTTCTATATCGTTGACGCGAGTGCAGGGAACAATTGGAGGGAATATTACCAAGCTACCTGGACAGGAATAAGTGGCGATCGATGGTACAAAAACGGTCCAATGTATCAGTTTGAACTGGTGGATAATCCTTGGCTTATGGCAAACATCCAGGAAGACCACGGCCCTTTGGGAGCAAACTATCTTCCACTGGAATATATCATGGAAGGTGATAGCCCTGCTTTCATGGGTTTGATTCAGAATGGACTGGCTTGGACACAAAGTCCCGCATGGGGAGGATGGGCAGGCCGATATGAACTATGGAGGTCCTATGGTGAAGTGGACAAAATCTGGACTTCATCCATCAATACCCAAGATGAAGTAATATTGCCGGACGGTAGAAAGGAGGCTTCCAATCAGGCTACGATTTGGCGATTCAGAGATGCTTTCCAATTCGATTTTGCTGCCCGAATGGATTGGAATGTGGCCGATACCTATGAAAAGGCCAATCATAATCCTGTGGCAGTTTTAAATGGAAATGACGATAATGCTTGGGCAAGTGCCAAAGTTAAGGCTGGTGAGGAAGTGATGCTTTCGGCAAAAGGAAGTAAGGATCCGGACGGAGACCAGATTCAGGTCAAATGGTGGGTCTATCCAGAGGCAGGAAGTTTTACCGGCAAGCTGGATATTTTTAATCCGTATGGGGAAGAGCTTAGATTCCCTATGCCTCAATTGACAGCAGGGCAGTCTTTGCATTTGATATTAGAAGTCCGTGATTCTGGAACTCCTGCATTGACCAGTTACAGAAGAGTAGTATTGACGAACTAATTAATATAGGAAGAAATTTTATTTCAAATAAAACCCCTGCTGATAAATGGATCAATTTTCTTTCTCAGCAGGGTTTTTTTTGATTAAGAAAATAAAATTATAATTTATTCATTTCGAAGATTGGTGGCTGGATTGAGAAATGCAGCCTTTATGGCCTGTGAGCCAACAGTAAGCAAAGTAAGTACTAAGATGAAAAACAAAGACAGCGCAATCGTTTCAAATCCTATATTGACCCGATATGCCAAATTTTGAAGCCAAAGGTCATTGATAAACCAGGCGGCGGGGATACCCAAAATGATGGCTACACTGACCAATTTTATAAAACCAAAGGAGAACTGCATTGCAATTTGAGGTGCGGTAGCACCCAGAGATTTGCGGATGGCGACTTCCTTGGTTTTAACCTCGGCAGCATAGGCTGCCATCCCTAATAAACCTAAGCAGGAAATACAGATGGCAAGAAAGGCTACTACACCGACTACTTTCCCCAATAATCCGAAGAACAAGTTGTACATCAGGTTCATTTCCACATCGAAAAACTCAAAATCTATTTTCAGATCAGGATTTACTTTGTTCCAGGCACTGTTAAGTGTGCTGATAATCGCATCATCACTTCCGGAATAATTCACTTGTAGCTGATTGAACTCATCAGGATTGTATAATAGTGCCATTGGAGCATCCTGCATGAATAAATTGCGGTGGATGTAATTGGGTACCACACCGATTACCTCCAAAGGACTAAGTGCTGAACCGCGGTACAAAGTCTGACCTACCGCCTGGGATGCGCTGCCAAATCCGAATTTTTCTAAAGCGAGTTCATTGATCAGGATTTTAGATTTATTGGATTCCAGATTATGCTCGCTGAAATTCTGACCTGCGACTAGTTTGAGTCCCATATTATTGAGATAATCTTCATCCACATTGAAATAATCCATTGCAAACTGCTCTTTTTCCGGTGCTGATTTGAATTCATCGCCCATCGTTACCCCAGCACCTGGGATATGGGATACTGCCGAAACACTTTCCACATTGCTGTTGCGGATCAGTTCTGCTTTGAGCTTATCAAAACTGGTATTGTTAAGTTTGACCAAGACCTTATTCTCAGCGGAGAATCCTCTATCCTTGTTGAGAAACAGGTCAGTCTGATTGTAGACTAAAATGGCCGAAACAATGAAAATCAGTGAAATCGCAAACTGAAGAACCAGCAAAGTCTTGCGAAGCCCAAAGCGGGATAATAATTTAATATTGCCGATATTTTTCAAAACGCTCACAGGCTGCAAACCGGAGAGGACTACTGCAGGAAATAATCCTGCCAACAAACCTACCACAACCGCAAATACAAACAGGTAGGGATATACCTCGATCGAAGTCGAAAAATCCCAACGCAAAAGTTGGACTAGCTTGATATTCATCAAAAATGGCTTGGCAAGTACTACTATAATCCACGAGAAGATTAGCGCCAAAAAGGAGGTTAGAAGAGATTCAGATATGAATTGAAAGAATATTTGAGTGCGTTTTGCACCGGTCACCTTTCTGATCCCGATTTCTTTGGCTCTGGTCAGTGATCTTGCTACGGATAGGTTGGTGTAATTGAAGCAAGAAGTGAACATCACGATCATTGCCAGTGCAGCTAAGAATATCACAAAAATTCTTGGCAAAAATGGTCCGATCGGATTGGTGATATCTGGGCCTAAGGCGATTTCAGTCAAGCCCTGTAATGCAAAATCATGTTTGTCCGGATCATCAGCGGCGTAGTGATCTTTTGCGATTTCCTGGAGTTGTTGATCGATTTCGGAAGCAGAATATCCTTCCTTCAACAAGGTGTACAGGTAACCTTCGTGGATGTGGCTCCACGATTCCAGTATGCTCGTAGAAGCGCTGTCGGCCTTTTCCATCAGAGGCACTGTTGAAAAAGAAGCCAAGCCTTCAAACATGACATGAGATTTCTTTTCAGGAGTTTCCTTTAGGATTCCGGTTACTTTAAATTCCCCCTGTTCCCCGACCTTGATGAATTCTCCAATCGGATCTGGATTTTTAAATAGTTTGTTGGCAGATTCTCTGGTCAAAACCACAGAGTAAGGTTCCAAAAGTGCGGTTTCGGGATTTCCAGAGGCAAGCTCCAACTCAAAAAGGTCAAGGATTTCCGGGTCTGCAAAATAACCTGTGATCGGAATATTTACATCCTGTTTGAAATCCATCATACTTTGGTTGCCGAAGCCCCTCTTGATACGTCCCACCTTTTCTATTCCGCTGAGATCCTCCAGAAGGACTTCTTTCAGAGCCATGGTAGTGGTGGCAGTAGGCTTATATTTTTCAGATAATGTATTGACCCGAAAGATTCGGTCTTTCTGACTGTTGTGCCGGTCGTATTTATATTGATCCAGTACAAGAGTGATGACCATTAAACTGAGCGCCATACTTACTCCTAAGCCGAAAATATTGATAAAAGAAAAAATCCTGTATCTCATTAAATTCCGAAACGCTACTTTAAAATAATTTTTCCACATGATCGTATTTGTCTAAATGCTTTGATTTTTTAAAAAAACCGGTAAGTACAAACAGGATAAGGTTCTCATTCCTGATGCTCTCATTGGTCGAATCACATTATTCCAATGAAATGCCAAATCAAAAACAAGCTCAATCAACTGGAATCGGTGTTTTTATTTTTTGACCACTAGTATTTTTGAACAATTTTGTCCGATAGAGGACAATCAAATTTTTGCACTAAGAAAATAGAATGTGTATCAAATAAGGCTAGTCAGGGATTGCAAACCTTTTTTAAAAAAATGCAGTAAACCTTTCGGGGAAATTGTAAAAAAATCGAAGACATCTTATAGATT
>CAZFSC010000077.1:0-16882 GCA_964521585.1 uncultured Limnohabitans sp. | reverse complement strand
TGATATACTTCGGCTTCAAGGTAATCTTTTACAAAAAGCTTGTATTGTGTTTTCCCCTTTTGGTCTTGAGGCAATTCATCATCTGTCAGAAATGAAATCCAACTTTTCACAGTGGATTCCAAAACTTTCCTTGCAGTATCGGGCACATATACGATCTGTAGGGTATCATTTTGATAGCGCTGTTTGATGGCCCGAAAATACTTCCCATCCTTTTCAAACCGTGTGTTAGTAGCCTGAAAATCCTCTTGATTAGCCATATAAGGTGCAGCGAGAGGGATTTCCATTAATCGCTCATCAATCTTCCCAAGTTTTTCCCCGTAGATTTTATCTTCCCAATTGCTCTCCATGCTGTATTGATAAGAATAATAGAAGCCATAATAGCCAAAATGATAGATGGCAAAGCAGAATAAAAGTCCAATGGCTACAGCTCTTCTCAAGGGAATGAAATTGATTTGTAAGTTGATTAAAAACTCGAAAAAAAGAAATATTCTACGTAAGAAAAATTTTAACTGAAAAATAAAAATTCGAAAACTAGTCAAAAAAGCAATTATAATTTGGAATCAGAATATTAGGTTCAAAAGGAAATAACTCAATAAAGAACCCAGAAGCAACATTCCATACACCTTGATGACTTTCAATCTGTTGAATCGGTCTAAAAACCATAAAACCAAAACTGGACGGATTAGTCCCAAAATCAGACTTATTCCTGAAAAGAAGGCGATAATGCACAAAACAACCTGAACTGCAACTACCATGGTCTAAAAATAAAAAGGAACGGCTTAAGCCGTTCCTTTTGTGATAAATTAATGTCTAAGAATTACTTCTTACGCTTGATTTCTTTCATTTCATAACCTTCAATGGTATCGTCGATTTCGATATTATTAAAATTCTTAATAGAGATACCACATTCGTAGCCTGCTTTCACTTCTGCTACATCGTCTTTGAATCGCTTCAGTTGATCGATTTCTCCTTCGTGAATCACAATACCATCCCTGATGACACGGATCTTGTTCTTTCTGGTGATATATCCATCGGTCACGTACGATCCAGCAACAGTTCCTACTTTGGTGATCTTGAATACCTCACGAACTTGGATATTACCAGTGATGACTTCTTCAAATTCTGGCTCTAGCATTCCTTCGATAGCATCTTTAATCTGGTTGATCGCATCGTAAATGATAGAATAGTGGCGGATTTCGATTTCTTCCTGCTCAGCAAGTTTCTTTGCATTAGAAGATGGTCTTACCTGGAACCCTAGAATAATGGCATCAGAAGCTGAGGCCAACAATACATCGGACTCTGAGATCTGACCCACTCCTTTGTGAATGATACTTACTTTCACTTCCTCTTTAGAAAGCTTTAGTAAAGAATCCGAAAGTGCTTCGACAGATCCATCCACGTCACCTTTAATAATGATATTCAATTCCTTGAAAGAACCGATGGCCAAACGACGACCGATCTCATCCAAGGTAATGTGCTTTTTGGTACGGATACTTTGCTCTCGCTGGATTTGCTCTCTGGAATTGGCAATATCCCTAGCTTCACGTTCTGTATCGTATACTTTAATGGTATCACCTGCCTGAGGTGCGCCACTTAGTCCTAATACCTGAACCGGAGTGGAAGGACCAGCTTCTTTGAGCTTTTTACCCTTATGGTCAAACATCGCTTTGACACGTCCGTAATGCTTTCCTGCCAATATGGTATCGCCGATCCTCAAAGTTCCTGACTGAACCATAATAGTGGAAACGTATCCTCGGCCTTTATCCAAAGATGCTTCAATAACACTTCCAGATGCATTTCGATCTGGATTTGCTTTAAGTTCAAGCACTTCAGATTCCAGCAATACTTTTTCGAGTAATTCATCTACTCCCTCTCCAGTCTTGGCGGAAATGTCTTGGGACTGATATTTTCCTCCCCATTCCTCGATTAACAGATTCATATTCGCTAATTCCTCCTTAATCTTGGCTGGATTAGCATTAGGCCTATCGATTTTGTTAATAGCGAAAATCATCGGAACACCTGCTACCTGGGCATGATTGATGGCTTCCTTGGTCTGAGGCATGATGCTATCATCGGCAGCAATCACGATTATCGCAACGTCAGTGATTTTGGCACCACGAGCTCTCATCGCAGTAAATGCCTCGTGACCTGGAGTATCCAGGAAAGCGATTTTATGCCCGGTCTTGGTAGTTACATCGTACGCCCCAATATGCTGCGTGATTCCACCTGCTTCATCTGCGGTCACTTTAGACATTCGGATGTAGTCAAGCAAGGAGGTCTTACCGTGATCCACGTGGCCCATGATCGTAACGATTGGAGCTCTTTCGATGAGGTCTTCCGGAAGATCTTCTTCTTCTACTTCAAGTTCATCTTCAATAGACTTGGTGAATTCAACATCATACCCGAATTCGTCTGCAATGATGGTGATCGCCTCTGCATCCAATCTTTGATTGATGGATACGAACATGCCTAGCGACATGCATGCTGATATAATCTGATTGACAGATACATCCATTAAAGAAGCTAAATCATTAGCTGATATGAATTCTGTTACCTTCAGGATTTTAGTCTCCTCAGTTTCTGTCTCCGTATCCCTAACCCGTTCGGTTTTCTTATCTCTTCTGCTCTTGCCTTTTCCTCCGGCATTCTTGCCTTGTAATCTCGCTAGAGTCTGTTTGATCTGATCTTGGATCTCCTTTTGTGTCGGTTCAGCTTTCTGAACTCGGCTAGGCTGTCCTCCACGTTGTTGATTGCCTCCTTTTGGCCCTCCTGCAGCAGGTCTTGCGCCCTGACCACCCGGTCTTCCTCCTGGTGCCCCAGGCTTATCAATACGTTTTCTTGGTCGCTTTTTATCCCTACCCCGCTCATCAGAAGATGCCACAGGTCCACCTTTTTTCTTAGATCGATCCGCTGGCAATTCTATTTTGCCAAGGACTGTAAGCCCTTTAAGTGAATCTGCTTTTGCAGAGATGACCTTATCTTCGGGTTGAGCTGTAGGTGTAGGTGCTTCTTTTTTAACCGGAGCAGCAGGTTTTGGCTGTTCCTGTGCTTTTGGAGCTACTGGAGATTTCGGTACTTGCGTTTGTCCTTTTACCTCAGGTTTTCTAGGCTGCTGCTCTGTTTTCTCCTGCTTTCGAGGACCTTGCTGTTGATTGCCATGCTTCTTTTTTTGATGCGAAGGCACGTTTTTGCTTAAATCGATTTTACCCAATACTTTGATTCCTTCCAGCTTAGGCGCTTCTGCAGTCACTTTCTCAGGCTCAGAAGGTTCTTTCGGTTCTTCTTTGGGCACAGGGGTTGGTTCTGGCTCAGGTACCGGGGTGGGCTTTGGAGCTGGAATTGGAGCAGGCTCAGGTTTTGGAATAACCGGAGGTGCTACTGGTTCTGGTTTCGGCTCCTCTTTTACGGTCTCAGATTCAATGGAAATCGATTCATGCCGCTTGCCTATCGAGAGGTGGGAGGCCTCTTCCTTATCCAGTGCAGAAGATTTGAATTCCTTATTGAGCAACTCCACTTGCTCCATATTTATTTTGAAATTCGGATTATTCTCCACCTCATAGCCTTTTTTGGCCAAAGAATCCACGATGGTAGCGATCCCAACGTTGAGTTTTCTGGCTACTTGGCCTAATCGCAACATTTTTTCTTCTGACATAAGCAAAAACCTCTTTCGAAATCTTAAGTAAAATATAGGTAATTATCGGAGCCTCGCTTCGATTTATTG
Source organism: uncultured Limnohabitans sp. (assembly GCA_964521585.1). Lineage (GTDB taxonomy): Bacteria > Bacteroidota > Bacteroidia > Cytophagales > Cyclobacteriaceae > Algoriphagus. The sequence goes on along the minus strand of CAZFSC010000077.1, from coordinate 13,161 downwards.
TTCAAATTCTTGTCGGAGAATTCTAAAAATCTCCTCCACTGTTTCTTCTTCCAGTTCTGTCCTGCGTGTCAAATCTTCTTTTGAAAGACTCAAAACACTTTTCGCAGTATCCAAACCAGTCTTCTTCAACTCGTCAATGATCCATCCTTCGATTTCATCGACAAATTCCAGAAGGTCAACATCTTCTTCTTCGTATTCATTCAATTCACGGAATACATCAATCTCATATCCTACCAATCGGCTGGCCAATTTGATATTATAACCACCCTTACCGATCGCTAGAGAAACCTGGTCAGGCTTCAAAAACACGGATATCCGCTTGGTCTCTGAATTTACAGTAATAGAAGAAACTTTCGCCGGGCTCAACGCTCGGGTTACGTAAAGATCCAGGTTTTCTGTATAGTTAATGACGTCGATATTCTCATTTTGCAATTCCCGAACCACTGCGTGAATTCGAGAACCTTTCATTCCCACGCAAGCTCCTACAGGATCTATCCGATCATCGTAAGATTCTACAGCAACCTTTGCACGCTCGCCTGGCTCACGCACAATTTTGATAATGGTAATTAAACCATCATAAACTTCAGGAACTTCGTTTTCGAATAGCCTTTCAAGGAATACCGGTGAGGTCCGTGAGAGGATAATCTTTGGATTACCATTAGTCAAATCCACACGATGGACGATTGCTTTCACTGAATCCCCCTTGCGGAATCGATCCTTAGGGATTTGCTCTCCTTTTGGAAGAATCAATTCATTTCCATCCTGATCCATCAATAGGATTTCTCTTCCCAGGATTTGGTAAACCTCTGCACTGATGATTTCACCCACCAGTTCCTCGTATTTATTGAATAGAATATCTTTTTCAAGATCTTTGATTCGCTGAATGAGGGTCTGACGAGCCATCTGTACCGCTCTTCTTCCAAACTCTTCCAACTCAATCTTCTCGTAAACTTCCTCTCCGATTTCAAAATCCGGCTCAATCTTACGAGCTTCTGTAAAGCTGATTTTATCAAAATCCCAAATATCCTCAGAGTCGTCATCGACGATCTCCCTGATACGGAATATCTCCAAGTCGCCTTGGTCAGCGTTAATGGTCACATCGAAATTTTCGTCTGTCTCAAATTTCTTGCGAATCATCGCTCTGAACACATCTTCCAAGATACGGATCATCGTAGGTCGATCCACATTTTTAGATCTCGCAAATTCTGCGAAGGACTCTATTAAGACTCTGGCATCCATTTGAATTATTTAAAAGATACTTGTACAACTGATTTTTTCATTTCCTCAAAGGGAACATTCAATTCCTCTTCGATGGCTTTCTTGCCATTCTTTTTCCTTTTTACGGAAAGTTTCACCTCGGTATCGCCTACTTCCAATAGCTTTCCTGTGATTTCCTCGCCACTTTTCAGGGTGATTTTCAACTCGCGACTGATATTTTTCTGATATTGCCGCTTGCTATTCAGTGGATAATCGACACCCGGAGAGGACACCTCAAGCACATAGGCTTCGGGCATCATTTCCTTAGCTTCCAACTCTTCAGAGACCGCTCTGCTTAATTTGGCACAAGCTTGAATCGTAACACCTGCATCCGAATCAACCAAAATCCCCAAATGAGTTTTTCCCGATTTCTCTATAAGATTTACATCCACGACAAAATGATTTTCATCGGGAAGATGCTTTTCCACAATCTCTTGAATCGATCTTTTCAACTCGGTCATAGCTAGGTATAATGAAAGAGGGGACATTTGGTCCCCTCCAGAAACTTTCGAATACGGTACAAAGGTAGAATATTTTACAGTAAAAACAATGGAGTCTAAAATCAAACTTTTTTGCAATTCCTGGCACAATTGTCCTAAACTAAATTCAGGATTTCTGTTTTTAATGATTAATTCCTGAAAAAAAAAAGTGTTTTCTTCAGATTTGTCAGCATAACATAATAATTTTGCCGACCCTCGTTGATTATACTTATCAGGACAGTATATTAAACATTTAACTCCAAAATTTCCAGTCAACTAACACTCCAAAATGGGATTATTCGATTTTTTCTCTAGTGATATCGCAATAGATTTGGGTACAGCCAATACGCTGATCATCCATAAAGATAAAATAGTAGTAGATGAGCCTTCAATCATCGCCATAGACAAGACCAACAATAGGGTATTGGCGGTCGGTCGGGAAGCGATGAACATGCACGAAAAGACGCATGAAAATATCAAAACCATTCGTCCGCTAAAGGATGGTGTGATTGCAGATTTCTATGCTGCTGAGCAGATGATTCGCGGACTCATCAAGATGATTCCCGGTCAGAAAAAGGGAATGTTTCCCCAATCTCACAGGATGGTGATCTGTATTCCTTCCGGAATCACAGAAGTAGAAAAAAGAGCCGTGCGTGACTCTGCGGAGCATGCCGGAGCCAAAGAGGTTTATATGATTTTTGAACCCATTGCTGCGGCAATAGGGATTGGAATCGATATTGAAAAACCTATGGGTTCTATGATTGTCGATATCGGAGGCGGTACTACTGAGATTGCATTGATAGCGCTCTCTGGAATTGTGGCTGACCAATCCATCCGTGTTGCCGGAGATACTTTCACCAAAGATATTCTGGATTACATGCGTCGCCAGCACAATTTGCTGATTGGTGAGCGGTCTGCCGAAAAAGTGAAAATTGCAATTGGCTCAGCCTTGACCGAATTGGACGATGCACCGGAAGATTATGAAATCAGAGGAAGGGACTTGATGACTGGTATACCAAAAGTAATCAAGGTATCGTATTCTGAAATCGCGTTTGCACTGGATAAATCTGTTTCAAAAATTGAGGAAGCAGTATTAAGGGCTCTTGAAATCGCTCCACCGGAACTTTCTGCGGACATTTATGACAATGGAATCCACCTAACAGGGGGAGGGGCATTACTTAAAGGCCTAGACAAGCGCCTTCATCAGAAAACCAAACTTCCGATTCATATCGCAGAAGATCCGCTTCGTGCTGTGGTACGGGGTACAGGTACTGCTCTGAAAAACATACAAAATTTCCGTACCGTGTTGATGACATAAACCCTGAATGCTACGCATCCTTCAATTCCTTTACAGCTTAAGGGCATTTCTTTTATTCATCGTACTCGAAGCAGCAGCGATTTGGTTGATAGTGGCCAACAATTCCCCTCAGGGTGCTGCTTTCTTCAATAGCTCCACAGCGGTTATCGGATCGATACTGCAAACACAGTCCGATGTGACTGGCTTCTTTTCTCTGGCCGAAGCCAATGAGGAATTATTGGCAGAAAATGCAGCTCTGGCAGAAAAATTAAAGGCAAGTATTACTATTCCGGACAGCATCTCTTTGGAACTGGATTCGGCATTAGAGGTTTCTTTTGATTTCAAAGGTGCTCGAATTATCAGCAATTCACTGCGGTTTTCCCAAAATCATCTTACCCTAAATAAAGGCAGAAAACACGGTATCAAACCGGGAATGGGTGTTTTTAATCAGGAAGGCGTGGTAGGAAGAATAAAATCGGTTTCAGAGAACTATTCAGTCGCTATTTCACTTCTTAATACCGGTTTGATGCTTTCCTCTAAAATCAAATCAAATGATGTATTTGGTTCGGTTCAATGGGACGGAAATAACTCAAGACAAGCCAAAATGCTCTATGTTCCTCGCCATGTGACAGCCCAGGTCGGAGATACAGTAGTTACTACCGGTTACAATGCAGTTTTCCCAGAAGGCATCCCTGTAGGTGTCATATCAAAAGTTGACCAAAGCGGGAACCCCAATTACCTGGATATTATGGTGGACTTAAGCACAGATTTCAGCAAAGTCAGGTATGTCTATCTGGTTGAAAATTTAAAAGCAGGCGAACTCGATTCATTAATTAAGCAATCAGAAATTCAAAATGAATTTTAGAAGACTGATCACATTCTCTTTTTTGATTCTTATCCTTGGATTGGTTCAAATTTTATTCCTTAAGAATTTAGCCCTCTTTGGAATAGCTTTTTGCTTTCTATACCTTTTGGGTATCTTGATTTTACCGATTACGATACCCCATGCTTTCCTGATCTTTTTTAGCTTTTGCATTGGACTACTCATTGATGTGTTTTATGATACCCTTGGAATGCATGCGTCTGCTGCGACTTTAATTGCTTATCTACGGCCTTATTGGTTAAAAATCATTTCGCCCCCGGGAGGCTATGATGACACTATCGATCCTTCCATTCCGGAGATGGGTACAGGCTGGTTTTTAACCTATTCGTTTCCATTGATATTCCTGTTTTGTTTGGTATTCTTTTTGGTTGACCAGTGGGGAACAGGAGGAGTCTTAAATGTCCTAAACAAAAGCCTTTTTTCATCATTTTTTACGGTCATTTTGGCTATAATTGTACAACTGCTATTCTTCAAAAGAAGGAGAGGAATCTGATGAACGACCAAAAACCTTTAATAATTATCATCTTCATTTTCTTGGTTGGTGCAGTGCTCTTAATAAAGCTTTTTACCATCCAGGTGCTTGATGACAGCTTCCTGAAAAGAGCTGAGCGAAATGCTATCCAGCGTGTGGTTGACCATCCCTACCGGGGTTTGGTATATGACCGCAATGGCAAATTGCTGGTATACAACAATCCTATTTTTGATTTGATGATCGTCCCCAAAGAATTTGAGGTCAGGGACACCACGAGATTTCTTGAGCTTTTCCAGATTTCAAGAGAAGCGCTCATTGAATCCTACACTGCCGCCCGAAAATACTCTTGGGTAAAACCATCTATTTTCATCAAACAAATTTCCACGGCTGACTTTGCACGGATTCAGGATTTCCTCATCGATTACCCAGGCTTGTTTATCATGACCCGGTCAGTACGCTCCTACCCTTCCCCGATCGCATCCCATGCATTAGGGTACATCGGAGAAATCAGTGGCAGGCAACTCGAGCGAGATAGTTCCAAATACTATGTGCAGGGTGACTATGTGGGTCTGAGTGGAATGGAAAGCTTCTACGAAAAAGAATTGAGGGGAAACAAGGGGGTGAAGTATAAAATGGTCAATGTCCGTGGCATTGACAAAGGTCCGTTTAAAGATGGTGAATATGACACTGCCTCGGTAGCTGGAAACAATATCACATCTACGATCGATCTTGAGCTTCAGAAATACGGTGAGATGCTCATGCAGGGAAAGACCGGTTCTGTAGTAGCCATCGAGCCAAAAACCGGTGAAATTTTAGCTATGATTTCGGCCCCTTTTTACGATCCTAACAGTCTTACCGGAGCTGATTTCAGTAAAAACTACCAGAGCCTTAATTCTGACATCAGCAAACCACTTTTTAACAGGCCGATCATGGCCACCTATCCTCCGGGTTCGATATTTAAAATCGTACAGAGTCTCATCGGTCTTCAGGATGGAATTTTGCAGCCCTCTACAACATTCAGTTGCAACAGATCCCTTGTGGCTTGTCACAATCACCCCAGCCCGGTCGATCTTTTTGGAGCGATACGTAATTCCTGCAATCCTTATTATCACCAGGCTTTTAGAGCGATCATCAACAGAGAGATTTCTTCCAACACATTTAAAGACACCAAAATCGGGTTGACTGATTGGAGGGAGAAAGTTGGTAAGTTCGGATTGGGATCGACACTCGGAATAGATATGAAAGGCGAAAAAGGAGGTTCAATTCCATCCAGTGCCTACTATGATAAAGTTTATGGAGAAGGCAGATGGAAATACTCCACCATCTATTCTCTTTCGATAGGCCAGGGAGAAATGCAAGTAACACCGCTGCAGATGGCTAATCTTGCAGCCATATTCGCTAATAAAGGCTACTTCTATACCCCGCACTTGGTTAAGGCAATTGATGGAGATAAATCCAGAATCCCGCAAGAATATCTGGAAAAAAAATACGTTGGAATAGATGCCAAGCATTTTGATTTAATTCAGGAGGCTATGGCTGCAGCACTATATGGCACTGCCAACCGTGCTGTGATGCAAGATCTCGTCATTGCCGGCAAGACTGGTACTGCTCAAAATCCCCATGGAGAAGATCACTCCGTATTCATTGCTTTTGCTCCCAAAGAAGATCCCAAAATTGCAATCGCGGTCTATGTGGAAAATGCAGGCTGGGGCGGTAGGGCAGCGGCAAGTACAGCTTCACTGATGATAGAAAAGTACATTCGGGGTGAGGTCATGCGTAAGGATCTTCAAGATTATGTTTTAGCAGGTAACTTCATCTACTGATGCGAGGAGAAGCAGATATCAATATAAACCGGGTGGACTGGATTGTAGTGGGAATCTATTTCGCACTGGTGATTATTGGATGGTTTAATATCTATGCAGCGGTATTTGACAGCCAATATCCCAAGGCAATCTATGACCTGTCTATCAACTCCGGACAGCAGATTTTAAGAATAGGTGTAGCACTTGTTTTGATCGTTTTGATCATGGTTGCAGATTTCCGTTTCTTCGAAAATTTTTCCCTGATCATTTATCTCATTTTTATCTTGATCTTGATAGTCACTCCGTTTCTGGGAAAAGAAGTAAATGGGCAGGTGCTTTCAGTAGGGGTGGGTTCATTCCGGATCCAACCGGGAGAATTTGCCAAATTTGCCACGGCTTTAGCCCTTGCCAAAATCATGGAGAGGCCAACCTTTGACCTTACCAAATCCAAATACCAACTCCAGGCTTTTGGGATACTATTATTGCCAGTCTTTCTGATCATCCTTCAACCTGATACAGGTACGGCAATGGTTTTTTTCTCCATGCTTTTGATGTTTTACCGAGAAGGACTACCCCAGCGGTATTTTGTCCTAGGTTTTAGCATGATTGCCATTTCCCTCTTGGCCTTGGGCATAGAAAACAATATTTATCTGGCTTTGGGAGTAATTTTGATCGTCATTATTTTGATCTATTTGGGTAAAAAGACCCCGCAGCGAGTGATTGCATTCAGTTTGATAGGCATAGGACTGATCGCCTATATCTACAGTCTGGACTATGTCATCACAAAACTTCCTAAGCACCAGCAAAACAGAATCATGGTGTTATTTGACCCGGATATTGATCCTTTAGGCGTGGGATGGAATGTAACTCAGTCCAAAATTGCGATTGGGTCTGGTGGATTGGCAGGAAAAGGATATTTAGAGGGAACGCAGACCAAGTTTGATTTCGTCCCGGAGCAGCACACTGATTTTATATTTTGTACCCTTGGTGAAGAATTTGGCTGGTTGGGAAGTCTGGTGGTTATTTCACTGTTCGTTGCGCTGCTCTACCGACTGGTATTGATGGCGGAGCGCCAAAAAAATAGGTTCTCGAGGATTTACGGCTATTGCGTAGTATCGATTCTATTGTTCCATTTCATGATCAATATTGCCATGACCATTGGGCTTTTCCCAGTGGTAGGCATCCCTTTACCGTTTTTTAGTTATGGAGGTTCTTCTCTATGGTCGTTTACGATTCTGCTCTTCATCTTTGTCAAGATGGACAGCTCCAGAGCGTTGCAATTGGGCAGGTTGGGTTAACTATTTAATAGTTTATTAAGCCAGTATTGCTTCTTAGGCTCTCTGTTTTTGATAGCAAAAGGAGTGTGGAAATGATGTGATTTCAAAAAATTGATTTGTAAATCTTTCCACTGCTGATCGGTGGATATAATATTCATGTGTTTCAATTCTGCAAACAGTTTCACACTGATGATTGGGTAGTCCTCTCGTCCCAAATAATCCAGATCAGCATCACAGATTATTTTCTGAAGATCATTTAGCGGAGTCTGGGGAATTTTCGTGGCCATAACCAACCCTTTCACTTGATTGATCATCTGTTGCTCCATTCCTAATTCTTTCATCAACTTGCCAGCCATCTCAGCACCTACCGCCTCATGATTGGTCGGACCGATCAAAAATCCCATGTCATGTACTATCGCTCCTATTCTCAACAGATACCTATCTTCCTCTGAAAGTTTCTCTCGCTTAATGTATTGCTCACATACATTAAGCACATCCAAAGTGTGATTCAAACCATGATAAGCAAGGTATTGAGGCAGTTCGCTTTTCAATTTGGCCAACACATGTCTTCTAAGCTTTAAATATCCTTGCATTTATAAACAGGGCTTGAAACCTAAATATGGTTTTCTGATTTAAGATTACAAAATTATTATGCACTATTGACCAAGATAAATCTGCTTTTTTAAATGGTACTTGTGGTATTTGAAAGCAATAAAACTTTAAAAACACGGAAACTTTAGTAAGCTCAGGAATTTAAATTATTAAAAACTTTACTAGTATCGGAAAAAAAGGCCAAATTTCTTTCACAATTCCAAATAAATTAAGCTTTAAATAAATGTTATTTTCATTTTATGCAGCTTCATTTCAGGTGTATAAGTCTTTACTTCAAGGAGAAAATTGGGAATTTTTCGGAAAAACCTTTCCGGTCACGAATCAAATTTCCGATACACTAAAATCAGAAACTCCTCCAGCACCTCTGAATCCGTTTCCCAGTTCAATTCACTCACAAACCTGTTGTTAAGCAAATCTATAGCAGCAGAAAAGCTCCCTGCCTCATCAATGGATTTTAAGGCATGCTTCAAAAGATCGGCATTTCCTTCAAATAATTCTTTGCTGAACATGATCCGCTGATTGATTGCCAAGCTTTCCGAAAGCTCACCGATCATCCCTTTCATTCCCCTGTAGGACTCCCGTTCAAATTTTGCTTTGATGCGCTGTGCATCCAGCATTCCTCCTATCGCAGAGGACTCAAAAACCATTGGTTTAGAGGCAATCTCTGAAATATTTTCTGTCGCATTCCGACTCTGCTCTACAGAAGAATATTCTTTTTGAGAGGCTGTTTCGGCTTCGATTTTTTCAAAAAAAGATTTGTTCTCAGCGTTGGTACTTTCAGTTAAAGTGACTGATTTTTTTTCTTCTGAACTATTCTGCTCAATTAGCGCATCCAGATTGAAGGCTTTGATCTCGCCCAAAGTGGCCAGAAGAAGATTAGCGGATTCCAGCGAATCCTGAATTACCTGATAATTAGCTGCCACTGCTTTAAGATAAGCCTGACGATCGTGACCAAAACCAGCTTTATCAATCAAAAAGGAAACAACTGGCAAATGCCATTTGTAATACTTCCGATTCTCTTTGAGATACTCGTTGATCATGCTGTCCTGCGACTTATTGATTTCTCCCTGATAAAAAGAAACCGGATCTATGGCCAGAAGAATTGCTTCCTTTACCGCTGTTTTTACCAAAGGCTGTAGATGACTCCGTTCTACTTTGATTCTCCGGGAAAGCACATTCATAAATTGGGTAAGTGCCTCATGAACAGCGATATCTCGATAATCAAAAAACGGATTGCTCTTTAGCTTTTCCAGCTCTTCCTGCCAGAGCTCAAAAAGACTTTTAATGACAAAGAAATTGACTTGGGTACTATTGGTCATACCAAGGATATCCTGGCCAGTCACGAACTGCCGGGAAGCAAAAACTTTATCGCAGGCCAGTTCCGCATACTCTTGCGCGTATTTTTCTAAATAATTGCTGTTAATTTGAATTGTCATTGAGATATAAAGTTTACAAAAGGTCAACGAACAAATGCCGCAAATCGTCATAAAGAACCTGTTTAATCTTACGATTGATGCGCCTCGTGATGGAGGTAAAGTTATCGAAATAATTCATCAAAACGGAATAGATTGGATGCATGCCTGCGGCAAAAAAGGGCGTTGCACTTCCTGTAAAATGATCGTGGTAGAAGGATCCGAGAACCTAAGCGAACTGACAGCTCCAGAGAAACTCTTTAGATCCCAGGGAAGACTTAAAGAAAACGAAAGACTTACCTGCCAAGCAGAATTACGATCAGGAAAACTTGTAGGGAGGGTAGCAGAAATCAATAAATTCCCGCATCTGGATTACAATGATTAAGATTAAAACATGTTTATAGAACCATCCATCATCAGAAGTAATAATCCCGAAAAAAGGGGACAGATAGAAGTCATCTGCGGTTCTATGTTTTCCGGCAAAACTGAAGAACTTATTCGGAGGCTCAATCGTGCGCTGATTGCCCGGCAAAAAGTAGAGATTTTCAAACCTTCAATAGATACCAGATACCATCACCTGGATGTGGTATCACATAATGAAAGCTCCATCCGCTCCACGCCGGTCAATTTTGCGGAGGATATATTATTGATGAGTGGAGATTGTGATGTGATCGGAATAGATGAGGTGCAATTCTTTGATGATCAAATCATTCGTGTAGCTCAAAAGCTGGCCAATTCCGGCAAGCGGGTCATCCTGGCCGGATTGGACATGGATTTTGAAGGGAATCCCTTTGAACCCATGCCACAATTGATGGCTATTGCAGAATATGTGACCAAAGTCAACGCCATTTGCATGAAATGCGGAGATGTAGCCGCATTTTCATATCGGTTGAGCGACGCGAAGAAAAAGGTTGTTTTGGGAGAAAAGGATGTTTATGAAGCCCGATGCAGAAAATGTTTTTACGAAGCTAAAAGTTGAGTATTACAGTAAGAAAACGGGATCCAATTTCAGATTGACATGTTAAAAAAAACCGAGGGCATCGTTTTGAATACTCTGAAATACAAGGAGACCAGCATCATTGTGAAAATTTTTACCCGGGAACTTGGCCTTAAATCCTACCTTATCAATGGTGTAAGAGTAAATAGCAAAAACTCGAAAATGGCATTTTATCAACCATTGACAGTTCTCGATCTTGTGGTATATGATAAAACAAATACCAGTTTGAATCGGCTTTCAGACGTAAGATTATTGTATGCAAATCAATTGATTTCATTTGATTTTGCAAGAACCGGAATGGCGATGTTCATCACAGAAGTAATCAGCAAATCGATATTCGAAAATTACCATAATGAGCAATTATTTGATTTTTTGAAAGCCTGTATCTTGGAATTGGACAGTCCTAATGCTCAGTTGGGGCTGTTTCCACTGGTTTTTCTGGTAGAAAATGCAGCTTATTTGGGATTTGCACCAGACCATGCAAGGGGATTTTTGGAAGAGAGTCGCTCCCAACCTTTCAGTCCCAGAGAGCTGGAAGATGTGAAAATTTATCTGGAAGCTTTGATGTCTGAATCCTTTGGATGTACACAAAAAATAAACCTGGTCTTGCGTAGAAAACTACTGGATCACTTACTCGATTTTTACAGTCAGCATCTTGAGAATCCCGGTCTTTGGAAATCCATGACTGTTCTAAGACAAGTTCTGGCATAAATTGCATTTTTCAATTCAGCAAAATAAAAATTTGCTAATTCAAAAAGCATAGGTTAATATTGTAGCATCACCGTGCATGAGCAAACCAGCCCACTTTGGTTTGATTATTTCCTGAAGCTATTTTTTGCTCAGAAATCATTCACGATCCCAAATACTGCATTTCAAATTACATTTTATTTCATTCCCTCTTTATGTACAACATAGAAGAACTCAGAATCAGATTACTGTCTGAACTGAAGGAAATCGCTGAGGAACTGGGTGTCAAAAACCACAAATCCCTTAAAAAAGACGACCTTGTCTATGCGATTCTTGATCAGCAAGCCATCACCCCAGAGCAGGCCTTACCAAAGAAGAAGCCTTCAGTAGTAGAAACCAGCGAAGAAACTGCACCTCCCTCCTCATCGAAGCCTGAGGAACCTAAAAAACCGGCTGCCGCTCCGAATGATAGACCAGAATCAGAGTACAAGCCAAAATTTAAAAGGCAAAATGTAACCGAGATTCCAACTTCAGCCCCTGAGGAGCCAAAAGCTGAATCCAAAGAGAGTAGCCCAAAAGAGGCTAAGGAATGGAAGCCTCGAAAGGAGAACACTCCGACCACCTCAAAACCCCGTGAAGCATCAGAAGACTCTTCCGCTTCAGAGGAACCAAAACTTTTTAAGCCTCGAAAAAGAGTAATTGAAGGTGAAGACAACCAGAAATCAGTTGCTGAAAACACTCCCGCGTCACCTTCTAATAAGCAAGATTCAGAAATTGAGCTCCCTAAAAGAAAAAATTTCAAATCCCCGGATGAAATCATGGCTCCAGCTGCCGAGGTGGTATCACAGCCAAATCGCAAAAAGCAATACGTAAGCCCAAGAGAGTTTGATGGAGTAATTGACAATGAAGGGGTATTAGAGATGATGCAGGAAGGCTACGGCTTCTTGAGATCTTTGGATTACAATTACCTTGCTTCTCCGGACGATATTTATGTATCTCCCAGCCAAGTAAAATTATTCGGTCTGAAAACCGGTGATCATATCAAAGGCTCGATCCGTCCACCGAAAGAAGGTGAGAAATATTTCGCGCTATTGAAAATTGCGACGGTAAATGGAAAGACTACAGATGAAATCCGTGATCGGGTGCCATTTGAATACCTTACTCCTCTTTTCCCGGAAGAAAGATTAAATCTATCTACAACCCCTGATAAATATTCCACCAGGGTTCTGGATCTTTTTGCTCCTATCGGAAAGGGTCAGCGTGGAATGATCGTGGCTCAGCCAAAGACAGGTAAGACGGTATTACTCCAGCAGATTGCTAATGCAATCACTAAAAATCACCCGGAAGTCCATCTGATGATTCTTCTAATCGACGAACGTCCGGAAGAAGTTACTGACATGGCCCGTTCGGTCAATGCAGAGGTTATTTCCTCCACATTTGATGAGACTGCCGATAGACATGTGAAAGTGTCCAACATTGTACTGGAAAAAGCCAAGCGAATGGTCGAAGTGGGTCATGATGTGGTGATCCTTTTGGACTCCATTACCAGACTTGCCAGAGCTCACAATACAGTGGTACCTAGTTCAGGAAAAATCCTCTCCGGTGGTGTGGATGCCAATGCACTTCATAAACCTAAGCGCTTCTTTGGCGCAGCAAGAAATGTCGAAAATGGAGGTTCTTTAACCATCATTGCAACAGCGCTAGTAGAGACAGGCTCTAAAATGGACGAGGTAATCTTTGAAGAATTCAAAGGAACCGGTAACATGGAATTAGCTCTGGATCGTAAACTTGCCAACAGAAGGATCTATCCGGCAATCGACGTATTGGGCTCCGGTACCAGAAGAGAAGACCTCCTTATGGACAAAGAGGAAATGCAACGCGTATGGATCCTAAGAAAACTCATGAGCGATATGAATTCTCAAGAATCAATGGAATTCCTGCTGAATCGTATGAAAGGAACACGGGATAATGCTGAATTTTTGATCA
>CAZFSC010000076.1:12189-16920 GCA_964521585.1 uncultured Limnohabitans sp. | reverse complement strand
GTAGAATTTCCACTGGAACACTGGAGGAAGTTGCACTTTACAATCAGGCGATTAAGGAAGTTTTAGGCTGATGTTGGATCAAAATCTAATTTTAGAGAATAATCAAATCCTGCTCAGGGTCATCCAGGAGCAGGATTTTTCATTGCTAAGGTTGCTGGCAAATGATCCAGACCTCTGGATTTATTTTACCCAAGATCTCAGCATAGAGCAGGATTTTTACAAATGGGTCAAACCTGCTATGACAGGAGAAAGACTTCAGTTCGTGGTCATCGATAAGTCTAGAAATCAATTGATCGGAAGTACTGCATTCGGAAATTATTCAGCTGTCGATCAGCGGATAGAAATTGGCTGGACTTGGCTGGGTAGGGAGTTTCACGGCAAGGGATTCAATCGTCAGATGAAACTGCTGATGATCGAGTATTGCTTTGAAAAACTTCATTTGAAAAGAGTGGAAGTGAAGACGGACGTATTGAATCAACCAGCAAGGAAAGCACTGAAAAAAATGGGATTTGTAGAAGAGGGGATTTTGCGTTCTCATACTCAGATGACTCATAATAGACGAAGGGATACAATTTATTACAGTATTTTAGAATCAGAGTACCTTGAATTTTTGAATCTAAATAAGTTTTAAGTCAGTACTGTCCAGATACTTTTCAACCCAAGAATTAACGTGATCACCCAGATCAATCCAGCTATTAGCGAGCGCAAAGAGCTGTTTCGATAATTTCCCAAAATGGATTTTTTTGATGCCAGATAGATGATCCATCCGCTGATAAGTGGTAGTAATACTCCGTTGGCGAGTTGTGCTAGGGTAATAAGTTCGATAGGTTTGATTCCCAAAGATGAAAATACAATTCCCAGCCCTACGATGGTGCTCATCGATAGCCTCATTGGATTGGAGTGGATGTTCTGACTATAATTCAAAACCCCACAGATCACCAGGCCACCTGCTAGAGGTGCGGTGATGGATGAGGTTAATCCTGCTGCCAGTAGCCCAAATCCCATAAGGTATTTTGCATAACTGCCAAAGACCGGCTCCAATCCTTTGGAGACATCCAGCGCATTATTGATTTCTTTAGATACATTGGAGGCACCCACCATGAGAATAGCAGCGGATACCAGACCTCCTAGGACCACTGAAACGACGATGTCCTTTCGCATCCAGGAGATAGCTTTGCTGTCATCCCATTTATTTTTGGCCAGACTTGTGTATAGAAATAAGTTGTAGGGAACTACAGTTGTCCCGATCAAAGCCACCACTGTTGAAAGTTTATCCGCTTCAAATGTTGGAACCAAGCCATTTAAAACCAAACTCCATTCAGGTTTAGTCAGAATCGCTGAAATGATAAAAGCTATAGACATAAACAGGACCAGCCCGATCAGAATACGTTCCAACGATTTGTAATTTCCAAACCATAAAAGAGACAAAGCAAGAAAACCAAGTAGGAAGTTGCCAGATTGCAGATTTATATTGCCAATGTTGAACACAGGAGCATTCCAAAATATTTCCAATCCCAGATTGCTTCCGGAAATATTTCCTGACTCATAAGCCGCATTTCCAAGTCCAATGGCTAACAGTACCAATCCTATGGTGAAAAATTTGAGGATTGGGTTTTGGGATTGTTGTTGAATAAGCTGGCCCAGATCCATCCGGGTCACCAATCCGATTCTTCCCGATATTTCCTGCAAAATCACAGTGGTAATGACCGATAGAATCAGTCCCCAGATTAAGGTATAACCAAAATTGACCCCAGCTAAAGTGCAGACAGTCACAGTTCCCGGCCCGATGAATGCTGCCGCAATGATGGGGCCGGGTCCTATATTTTCCAGAAAAGATTTGAGCTTCAAGGGTTTCTTTTTTTGCCAAAATAGGTAATTGGGGCAGATTTTTTGTAGTTTTTGATATTGTCTTTCAGCTTTCTCCCCGGGATTCCTTTATATGATCTGGATCAAACGAATTTTCAAAACCATTGCATTTTTAATTTTATCCTGCGTGTTTTTTCTGCTCTTGCTTTTTCGCAGAGATATTCCCAGTGATGAGGCGGAAATGAAATATCAGACAGCTCAATCACATTTTGTGGAAGTTGATGGGGTCAATTTGCACGTCCGCTTTATGGGCGATGGAGATCCAATTGTACTGCTTCATGGAAGTTTTTCTTCCTTACATACCTGGGAGGAATGGCAAAAAGCTCTCAGTCCTTATTTTTTAACGATTTCTATTGATTTGCCTGGGCATGGATTGACTGGTCCCGATCCGGATAAGCGGTATAGTACCCGAGATTATAGCCAACTGGTGATTCGTCTGATGGAGAAACTCAATCTGGAGAGGTATCACCTCGCCGGAAATTCTATGGGTGGGTCCGTGGCTTTACAAATTGCCTCTACCAGACCGGATCGAGTGATGAGCCTGAATCTTATTGACGCTTCTGGTGCCCCTAGACTGACATCAAGAAATTTGGATGATCCTTCGGAAAAATCTTCTTCTGGTGCAGACGCTTGGATATTTAAGCTTGCCCGGAATCCTGTTTTTTCTAAACTCTTATTGAAGTGTACTCCCAAATTCCTGTTTGCCATAAACATGCGGCAGGTATATGGGGATGATTCCAAAATCAGCCCAGAGACTTTGGATCGTTATTATGAATTGATGCTTCGGGAAGGAAATCGAAAAGCCTTTTTGGACCGACTCACTACTCCAAAGGATTTGGACGTGGATTTTTCCAGATTAACTATGCCTACCCTGATTCTCTGGGGAGAGTTGGACACCTGGATACCAGTCAGTCAGGGATATTTATTGGAAAAAGCAATCCCAGCCTCAAATCTGGTGATTTTTCCGGGAGTGGGGCATGTACCGATGGAGGAAATTCCGACAGAGTCTGTCGCAGAATACCTTTCGTTCTTAGGAGTGGAGATTCGCAAGAATTATCTTACAGCTCCAAATTACGTGACTTATGTTGAATGAAATTCTTATTTACCTGATTCTAACTCTTCAGATCAGCTTGCTTCTTTTTTTGATTTTTGGAAGGAATAAGGAGTCTCATAAAGAACTTTTATCGCTGGAATTGGAACGGATGACCAAGGAATTGTCTTCTGCTTTGGCCCAATCCAGAAAAGAATCCAGTGAAAATCTAACAAATCAATTTCAGTTGGTTTTCAATTTTCTTCGAGCTAGCTCTAAAGATCAAAATGAAGCGCTGAAATCATTTGGAGAGGTTTTTAGACAAAATGTTCAGGATTTCAATAATCTACAGCGGGAGAAATTCGGAGAACTGACCCGGGGTCAAGGAGAGTTATTGAAAAGCACTGAGTTGAGATTGGAGAAGATTCGCGAAACAGTGGATGAAAAATTACAGAAGACTTTGGAAACTCGACTGGGGCAGTCCTTCGAAATGGTCAGTAATCAATTGCAGGCAGTTCAAAAAGGACTCGGAGAAATGCAAAGCCTGGCCAATGGCGTGGGAGATCTCAAGCGGGTGCTGACGAATGTAAAGAGCCGCGGGGTATTGGGCGAATATCAACTTCAGGCAATCTTGGAAAATCTGCTCAGCCCTGATCAGTTTATTGTCAACGCAGCCGTGGGAAACGGAAGCAGGGAGCGGGTAGAGTTTGCAGTGAAAATGCCGGGTCAGGAAGAGTCGATATTGCTACCAATTGATGCTAAATTTCCTCAGGAATCTTATCTAAGGCTGGTCGATGCTTACGAAATCGCCTCCAAACCAGAGATTGAAAACAGTCGCATGGAGCTGTTTAGGGCCGTCAGAAAGGCAGCGGCAGATATTCAATCCAAATACATACATCCTCCATTTACCACGGATTTCGCGATTTTATTTCTACCGGTGGAGAGTCTATACGCAGAAATCCTCAGGGAGCCGGGCCTGGCACAGGAGATTCAGACTACTTACAAGGTTATCGTTACTGGCCCGACCACCTTATCGGCAATCTTAAACAGCCTTCAGATGGGTTTCAGAACACTCGCCATTCAAAAGCGGAGTTCCGAAGTTTGGCAAATATTGGGAGCAGTAAAAACTGAATTCGGTAAATTCGGTGAGTTAATCGAGCGAACCCAGAAAAAATTAGGCGAAGCAAATTCAGAGCTTGACAAGTTGGTAGGAGCAAGGACGAGAGCCATACAGCGTAAGCTTAAAGATGTACAAGAACTTCCTGACAAAACCGCGACTTCCCTCTTGGAGGAGTAGGAATTGAATTTTACCAAAATCGGCCTTGAATAATTAAAATAAGTCTGTTTTAAATGGGGCTTTTGGGATTGTCTGCAAAAGAATTTGTTTTAAGCCTCATTCCCAAGATTAAAGCTATTATTTTTGCACCATCTAAAATCACCTGAATTACCTCTATGGGGATGAAAATAGTAATTGCGGGAGCTGGGGATATGGGATACCACCTAGCGACGCAATTAAGTTTCGATAATAAGGATATCATATTGATCGATACAGATCGAGAAGTCCTGGATTACGTCTCTTCCAAACTTGATGTTTTGACTGTGCAAGGGGATGCCACTTCATTTGAAGTGCTCCAGCGTTCCAATGTCGAAAATGCAAGTATGGTTTTGGCAGTCACTACCTCCGAAAAAACCAACATTGTAACTGCTCTTTTGGCAAAGCAATTGGGTGCAAAACGAGTGATGGCCAGAGTTAGAAATCACTCTTATCTGGATAAGGATAACTTGACTTACTTCAATAATCTGGGTATAGATAATCTGATTTCTCCCACCATGCT
>CAZFSC010000076.1:0-12089 GCA_964521585.1 uncultured Limnohabitans sp. | reverse complement strand
GAAAAAACACTGAGAACATTCTCGAAATCCTCGGTCAGGAAAAAGTGGAGGTCAAAAATGTAATGATCATCGGCGGGGATGATATGGCTCTTACCACCGCTTTGAGACTGGAAGGAAAATACCGGGTAACGCTGGTCAACAAGGATAAAGAACGCTGTAAGTGGCTTGCCGAGAATTTGAAGAATTGTTTAATCATCAACGGAGATTATAAAAATATTGAATTGCTGATTGAAGAAGGTTTAGAGCAAATGGATGCATTCCTGGCCTTGACTGAATCATCAGAGACCAATATTATAACCAGTCTTTCTGCAAAAAATCATGGGGTTTATAAAACCATCGCCCATGTAGACACCCGCGAATACATCCATATCTCTCATAGTATCGGAGTGGATTCCCTGATCAATAAAAAGCTTGTAGCTGCAAATGAAATCTCTCGTTACCTTAAAAAAGGAAGTGTGGAGGCTGTATCAGGTATTTACGGTGTGGATGCAGAATTTATTCAATACTCCATTTCCAAAAATAACCGGGTAATCAAAAACCCACTCCGGGATTTACATTTTCCCGACTCCGCGATTATTGCAGGAGTCATTCGGGGGGAGGAAGTACTAATTCCAGACGGAGATTTTCAATTGGCCATAAATGATAAAGCAATTGTCTTTGCCTTACCGGAAGCCAAAAATGCTTTGGAAAAAATATTTCATTAACAGATGATCCATTTCAAAGCAATTGGTAAAATAATGGGGGCACTCCTTGTTCTGATTGCTCTCTTGATGCTTCCAGGAATTGGTTTCTCGCTTTATTTTGACGAGGATATCTGGCCAGTCTTAAGCTCTGCAGTGATCACCATGATCGCGGGATTGACATTATTTTTATCTTTTTCCAAGCAGGACCAGAATATCAGGAAAAGAGAAGGATATCTTATTGTGGCGATCACCTGGGTTTTTATGGCCATGTTTGGCATGCTGCCCTATGTGTTGAGCAAGGAGATTACAGGATTTGCAGATGCACTTTTTGAAACGATGTCGGGCCTGACCACTACAGGAGCATCGATTCTGACTGATATTGAAGCTATGCCCAAGGGGCTTTTGTTTTGGAGGAGTATGACTCAATGGATTGGTGGATTGGGTATTATCGTTTTGACCGTTGCAATCTTTCCGCTTCTTGGAATTGGTGGAATCGAATTATTCGTCGCAGAATCTCCAGGGCCCACTTCGGATAAGGTACACCCCCGGATCTCTGAGACTGCGAAGCGACTTTGGTATGTGTATGTAGGATTGACGCTCTCCGCCACGCTTCTTTATTGGGCAGGAGGAATGACTTTCTTCGACGCGATCAATCATGCCCTGACTACCCTTGCCACAGGTGGGTTTTCGACCAAAAACAGTAGCATGGCTTTCTATGATTCTGCTTTCATTCAATATACAGCCATTTTTTTTATGTTTTTAGCGGGTACAAATTTTACTATTATATACTTTGGATTGGTGGGTAAAGTCAAGCGCGTGTTGCAAAGTGATGAGTTTAAGACCTATGCTCTTACACTTTTGACGGTGGGTTTGATTCTTTATTTTCCCATCATGGCCAGCGGAGGTGTTTCTCACGAACTGGCATTTCGGAAATCACTTTTTCAGGTAGTTTCCCTGATTACCACTACCGGCTATGTGACAGATGATTATACCCAATACGGTGAGGGTGTGACTTTTATTTGCTTTATGCTTTTATTCGTTGGAGGATCCGCAGGGTCTACCGCGGGCGGGATCAAGTTCGTCAGACATTTGACTTTTATAAAGAATTCATGGTTGGAGTTCAAGCGATTAGTTCACCCCAGGGCAATCGTACCTTTAATCATCAATGGTGATCGCGCTACAGGTAGAATTATTACCCATATCATGAATTTTCTCTTGCTTTACTTGCTGATTTTCGTGATCGGATCCCTTGTACTTTCAATCATGGGATATGACTTGAATACTTCTTTTGGCGCGGTAGCTACTTCCCTCGGGAATGTCGGCCCTGCAATTGGAAAAGTAGGACCTATCGATAACTTCGCATTCTTCTCACCGGCGGCTAAGATTTTTCTTTCCTTTATTATGTTGCTTGGAAGACTGGAATTATTCACGATTATGATTCTTTTTACGCCGTTTTTCTGGAGAGCGAATTGATGTTCTAATTTTCTGATGAAAATAATATCTGTAAAATTCTGCTCCATCAGGAGCATTAATTGGAACAATGGATATTAAAGAAACTTCTCCAATGCTGAATCAATCCAAGACCGAAAACTGAGCCTGAATCTTTGCAACTCGATCTTCAATAGATTCTGAGGAGATTGAGGTTCGATTTAGACGATCCACCATGATCGGAAATGAAAACGGAGTAAACTGAACAGGATATTGCACTTCAATCTTTTGATGATTCAATTTTTCCATTGCAGAAATGAATTTATCCTGTTCCATTTGGCTGTTCAGTGCTTCTTGATGCGCCTGTTTCAATAGAAGATTTCCGGGATCATAGGTTTCAAAGACTTGAAACAACAAACTGGAATTTGCCTGAATGTGCTTGAATGTAGTGGGCTTGCCTGGATATCCCTGAAAAACCAGTCCTGAAATACTTGCGATTTCCCGGAATTTTCGACGTGTCATTTCACTTTCGTTGACACATTGAAGAAGATCTTCCCGGAGATTGGTCATTGAAAAAAGATCTTCCTCCAACAGTTCTTCAATCGGAAGAGGACTGTCCGAAAGGATCTCAAATCCATAATCATTCATGGCCATATTGAGCGATACGGGATAGCTGACACTGATGCGATAGGCGATGAGTGCACTCATCAGTTCATGCATCATCAAGCCTTCAAAGGGATAAAAAAACAGGTGATAGCCTTGGGAGGAGCGGTGGGATTCAATCAGAAAAGTATCCTTATTGGGGACAATCGAGAGTTGCTTCTGTAGGTCTAATATCGGAAGTACGCGTCTTATTTCTTCATATTCACAGATTCCCTGATTGTAGGATTCAAGTAGTTCCCTGATTTTTTCGGCTAGTTTAGAGGAAAGAGACATTCGTGCTCCCATCCAGCTTACCACGTTGCTGGTTTTCTTTTCTGAGACTTTCACGTAGGCAGTCAAGTCTTTGACCTGAAGCAACTCCAGATTGCGCCCCGCGAAAAAGAATCGATCGCCGATTTTCATCTTAGAGATAAAATATTCTTCCACCGTTCCCAGGTAGGTTCCATTTTTGAATCGGATTTTCAACATTGCATCGGATACAATTGTCCCCATTGACAGCCGATGTTTCATGGCAATCCGCTTATTACTTACCCTATATCTTCCATCTTCTGACAATGTGACTTTCAAGAAATCATCATAGCTCCCCAATGAACTTCCACCTTTGGTAATGAAATCGAGCATCCAGTTCATTTCTTCTTGTGAAAGATTAGAAAAAGTCCGGGTTCGCTTTGCCACTTCAAAGGCATGAGTTGCAACAAAACCATCACCTACTGCCAGCGTTACCAAAAATTGGATGAGTACATCATAGGTCAGTACCGGCGGATATTGTGATTCCATTTCTCCTTCAGCTATGGCATCTCTGAGCGCAGCTGCTTCGATCAATTCTAAGGCATTGGTAGGCACAAAGAAAATCTCTGAGGGGAGACCGGGCTGATGTCCGGCTCTGCCTGCCCGCTGAATGAAACGGGACACTCCTTTGGGACTTCCGATCTGGATCACACGATCCACAGGCCTGAAATCTACACCTAAATCTAGACTGGAGGTACAGATCACTAGTTTTAACCGTCCTTCATGCAAGGATTGCTCTACCCATGCCCGCACAGACATATCTAGGGAACCATGGTGCATTGCTATCCAACCCGCCCATTCGGGCTTTGCTTCCAGAATACGCTGATACCAAATTTCTGTCTGGGATCTGGTATTCGTGAATAATAAGACAGTTTTTCCGGCTTCGATAATAGCTGTGACCTTATCCAGCATTCGTATTCCTAAGTGCCCAGCCCAAGGGTACTTTTCGATTTCATCGGGAAATACAGACCGGACCTGAATTTCCTTTTTGATGGCTGCCTTTACGATATGAACTGGCAAGTCATTGCCAAGAAGTGTTTTGGCAGCTTCGTGTAGATTCCCCAAAGTCGCAGAAACCGCCCATCTTTTAAAATTTGTCAAACAAATGGTTTGAATATATTCCAATGCCAACTGCACTTGTACCCCGCGCTTGTTGCCGACAAGTTCGTGCCACTCATCTACCACAATTGTCTTTATTCCCGAAAACAAGTTTTGATGATCCTTTTGAGAAATTAAAATATGGAGTGTTTCAGGAGTGGTGATCAGACATTCCGGAGGTCGTCGTTTCTGCTCGGCTCTGGTTTTGGCATCAGTGTCCCCATTTCGTACAGCGACTTTCCAGGGTAACCCGATCGCATTACAGACTTCTTGCATTGCCAATTGAATATCCTGTGCCAGGGCTCGGAGTGGAGTGACCCAAATCAACTGGATGCCATTATTTTTAGGCTTCCTCCAAGAATCCGGATGGTTCTGAATGTATTCTAAAATTACAGGAAACCAGAGAGCGAAGGTTTTTCCGGATCCAGTGGGGGCATTGAGCAATCCGGATTTACCATCCAAATAATCATTCCAAGTCTGGATTTGGAAAGGGAATGGTCTCCAGCCTCTGGAATCAAAATATTCCAAGCCAATTTTTAGGCGATTATCCTCCATACATTTTTAAAAGTGCTTTCAGGTCGGCCAAGGTATTGGCTTCTTCTTTGGGTTTGTCTTTTCTCCAGCGGGAAATTCGTGGAAATCTCAATGCGATACCACTTTTGTGACGGGGACTGTCTTGGATTCCCTCAAATGCGATTTCAAATACCAGTTCTGGCGTTACTGTTCTGACCGGCCCAAATCTTTCTTTGGTATTTTTCTTGACGAAAGCATCTACTTCCTGCATTTCAGCATCGGTCAGACCGGAATAGGCTTTTGCAAATGGCACCAATAAATCTCCATCCCAAACCGCAAAAGTATAATCGCTGTAAAGATCCGCTCGTCTTCCGTGCCCTTTTTGAGCATACAACATGACTCCGTCTATGGTCAGGGGATCGATTTTCCATTTCCACCAGCTGCCTCTTTTTCTGCCTGTTTCGTAACTAGAGTCTTTTCGCTTGAGCATAAATCCTTCTGCAAAGTAACTTCTTGACTGGACCCGTAATTTTGCATACTCATCCCAACCAGCAGCGATAATTGGTTCGGAAAGTTCAAAATTTGGATGTGGAGTAGACCGGAATAGCTCTTCTAATTTTAACCTACGTGTTGAAAGAGTTTCATGACGGATATCCTGACCGGCATATTCCAATAGATCGTATGCGATCATGCTTACCGGAGATTCGGCAAGGATTTTCTTGCTGATATTTTTTCTTCCTATACGAGTTTGCAGCTGATTAAAAGGGAGAGGACTGCCTTCGGCAAACGCAATTATCTCACCGTCTATCACGGTCCCATTTGGTAGTTGCCTGCCTAAATCCTCCAGTTCGGGGAATTTATCTGTTACCAATTCTTCGCCTCGGCTCCAGATAAATGTTTCGCCTTCTCTTTGGATCAATTGACCTCGGATACCATCCCATTTCCATTCTATCTGCCATTCTTCAGGATCGCCCAGTACTTCGACATTTTTCTCTAATGGTGCTGCCAGAAAAAATGGATAGGGTTTGGATAAATCTTCTTCTCCTAAATCCGAGTCAAAAAGTGTTTCAAATGTGACCGTCTCGGGATCCCATTTTCCCATCAGGGAATGGGCGATAAAGGATTTGTCCTTACCGAGATAAATAGCCAGTGCTTTGGATATCAGGTTTTGGCTGACTCCGATTCGGAAGCCTCCTGTCAGGATTTTGTTGAAGATGAAACATTCCTCTTTACTAAGTTGAGACCAGGAATCCTGGATCATCGATTTCTTTTCCTCATCTGGAAGTCCCTTCAGGCTACCCAATCTCTCAATCCAGTTGGCCAAATCATAGTCTTCATTTACTTTGGGATGGGGAAGAAGTAGAGAAATGGTCTCCGCAAGATCTCCGACAGTATGATAGCATTCTTCGAAAAGCCATTCCGGTATCCCCGAAAGCTCAATACACCATTCTCTCAATTGACGGGTAGTCACCTGCCGTTTTGGTCTTTTGTGTGTAAAAAGTGCGATCGCCCAAACCTTATCCTTATCTGAAGCCTGTGAAAAAAACTGTTCTAGCGCAGCTATTTTATCATTGGTTTTATTGCTTTGGTCTAATCTGAGGATCAATTGAGCGAAATGCTTCATGGACTTGAGATGCTGGATTCTAAACGAAGATATCCTATATCAATATTTTGTTGAAAAGATTTATTTTTAAAAACTCTTTTAAAGTAAACAGAACGAAATATTTTCTCGTTAGGCAATTAAACAAGCGAACTATGAGATTGTTAATTCTAAATATTTTTGTCCTGATCGCGATGACAGGCTGCACTGAATCTGAGCCCAGCCGCTACACTGGCAATAGGGTTGAATATGCACTTTTTCAGTCAAGTGACTTTAGTTATTCGGGTACTTTGGAGGTTTTGGAATTATCCAGCGGAGAACTCGAGTTCAATATCAGACTAAGCG
The DNA here is from genome assembly GCA_964521585.1 of uncultured Limnohabitans sp. GTDB lineage: Bacteria > Bacteroidota > Bacteroidia > Cytophagales > Cyclobacteriaceae > Algoriphagus. Next base: position 5,471 of record CAZFSC010000076.1, on the reverse strand, counting down.
GTGCCAGAGGAAATGAATCGGTAAGTTTTCCGGCACATTTACATTTTGGTGATTACCAGCAAAAAGATGCTCAGATTGCAGCAATGCTTCAGCCTGTCAATTCCGCCACATTAAGCAGCAAAACGATTGTCAATCAATTATCTGATGGGACTGTGCTGAATTTTGAGCGATTGAAGATTTTTGCTGGACATGTAAAAATTCATCTTGCAGCTGAGGGTCCGGAATATTCTATCATCCTCGTATCCGGTAACGTAGGTATAAATAGTTCGAATGCAGACACATTTGATCCAACAAAAATTTCGGTTTGCTCCAATAGCTTCTAAAAATACTGAAAATAAAAAAAAGGGTTACCGGAATAGGTAACCCCTTTTGTGTGCTATGCATGGAATTAATTGATCGTGACAGGGAAAACAATATCTAAATCACTCTCACCACCTGCCTGCGCAAAATTCTCAAAATGAGGATTGTTTGTACCCGGGAAGTTCTTGTCCAGATCGTGTCTGAGTATGATTCTCATATTGGCATTATTGAACCCAGGACTGGAGGCGACTGCCACTTTGCCTTCAACGCCGATTCGCTCTCCTGAAGGATCTGCGTATTGATACGTCATCACTGGTGATCCTACGAAGGCTGTTCCTAGGAAAAAGAATTGATGCTCATCAGCTTCTTCCAAGATTTCTGCAGTGATATCTTCATTCTCAATAGAATTTCGAACCGCAATAGTCATTTTGTAACTTTTGCCTCGTGTCAATGTCACTGGCTGAATGATTGGTGCTGTACCTACTTCAATCCCTTCAGGATCAGTCGCTGTAAAAGTTGAAATCGGTCCTACAGGGCTTCCTGCAGAATTTAATTCCTGGAAATTCAAAATCACATCTGTGATTACTTCACCGTCATTTTCTGGTTCAGGATCTTCACTTTCACAAGCAGTGAATGAGAATGCAGCAAATGCAATTGCATAGAGATAGATTTTTTTTGATTTGAACATAGTTGGATTGTTTAGAATTGATAATTGATTTTTAAGAGAATATTTCTTCCCATATCATCAGTGAAGTACCTGAATCGATTCATGTATTCTTTATAGGAAGTATTGAATAAATTTTGAACCTGTAATCCTAGATTTAGCTTGTTGTTTTGAATCAGGAGTTGTTTCTGAAAAGCGATGTTGACCAGTGCATAACCCGGTGGGGCAGGAGCGATATCGAAATCAGGTTCCCGGTTTTGCTTTGCTACCAGCATATTACTTAAGGTAAATTTGTTAACCCTGCCGCTTTTTGCTCCGAAATCATAGGCAATTCCCCAATCCATCCGATCAGAAGGGATAAAGGGGAAATAATTATTTTCTTCCGTATTTTTTGCCCGGATGATGGATCCTTTGGCGTAAGCGCTGATTTTTTCGGATAGCTGATAACTTCCCGCAAAGTCAATACCATAGAATAGCGCATTTGCCTGCAAATACTCATATACATTGAATGTTCCCCGAAGACTGACAACAGTTTCTCCTGTAGGATTGAGGTAGATGTAATCAGTGATTTGATTTACATAGCCTGTCAGTTCCAGATTGAGTCTGTTATGATCGTAACTCAACTCATTTACCCATTTGAATGATTTTTCAGAATTCAGATCCGCATCTCCAATTTCAAATGCTGCTGCGCCATGATGAAGCCCTTGGCTAAACAGTTCATTGACATTTGGAGGTCGCCAGGCAGATCCCAGATTGGTACTGAAAGACATTTTCGGACTAAAATGAAACAAACCTCCGATGAAAGCAGAAAAGTTTTGATAGTTCAGATCAGATTCCTGAAGTTCATTCTGGATATATCTTGCGGTTTGAATCTCTCGCAGATCATACCTCAACCCACCCTCGAGTTCAAAAGGACCTTTGGAATACTTTTCCATTGCATAGAAACCCAGATTGATCATATCGTAATTGGGAATCAATGGAGTAACCCCAGTACCTGGAATATTTGAGTTGGCCTGATGGATGACGTTGACTCCCCAAGTTCCACTGAATTCATTTCGATGGGTGTGATCGACGAATAAATCAAGAGTGTTGGTAAATAGCTTCAGGTCAAGACTTGGTCTATTATTCAATTCACCTCTTCTGCGATCGTATTCCTCGCGTAAATTCAATTGAAAACCATATTGTGCATTCAGTTTCCAGTTTTCGGATAGATGATAATGCGACTTGACTTTGGCTAGGTGATGCGTTACAACTTGTTTTGGATTGTCGATTTCGTAGGTGAATCCAGGATTGCTGAAAGGTCTTCCGTTGTCGATGATATTTTGTAAGTCAGACAAATTTCCCGTATGAGCATCTCTGAGGATACCAAGGTTGGTATTGAAGAAACTGTAATAGGTTTCAATTCCAAGTTTGGGGCTGGAATAGCCCATAGCTCCGGAGAAATTCAATTCACTCATACCGGTATTGTTCTGATAATAATCAGGAGATTTGACATTTCCGGCACGTTTTGCAGATCCCTGAATTCGGTATCCCAATCCTTTTATTTTTCCAGATCCTGCGCTATGTGTCAGGGATACATTTCCAAGTCTACCGTTCGTTCCACCCAATAAATTCAATTCTGTTTTTCTACTTTCTTTGGTAGGTAGGGCAGCTGGACTTACCAAAATCACTCCTCCCATGGCTTCAGGTCCATACCTTACTGTTTCAGCACCTTTCACAACAGTAATCTCGTCAGCCAAAAAGGGGTCAATTTCCGGGGCATGTTCAGCACCCCATTGCTGTCCTTCGAGACGAATACCATTATTTAGTATCATGATCCGATTGCTGTGCATGCCATGAATCACTGGCTTCGAAATGGTATTTCCTGTGGAAAAAGTCGTCACACCTGCGATTCGTTTCAAAGTCTCTCCTAGATTTTCACCCCTTGCCTCGATAAGTGCATCACCATAAATAGCGGACACAGCTGTGGTGGTCTGGACGGCATCTCGATGACCATGAATCTCTACTCCGCCCAATTGAAGAGATTCTTCTTCCAATCGATAAGTCTTGCTGAAGTTCCCGGTATTGAGATTTACAGTATCTACTAGGTCTTTGTGACCGAGGTATTGGATTTTTATGGTATAAGTACCTGGGCAAATATTTCTGATCAGAAAATTTCCCTCTTGATTGCTGATTTCTCCACGTTCTAATTCCTTGATCCAGATGTATGCTGATTCGATCGGTTCATTATTTTCCAAGTGGATTATTTTACCCCGAATAGTAAGGTTGCAGTTTTGAGCGTCGGTATTGCTGACGCACAAAAGCCAAATAAAAAGAATAAGCGGGTATTTGAGGCTGTTCACGGATTCAAAAATAGAACTCATTATTTTATTAAACCAAGAAAAATGAAACAAAGTTGCAAAAAGGGATAAGCGGTTCAAAAAACCTTTCTCAGCCGATTTAAACAAGGAGCCTATATTTTCATTTCAATTTGAAAGACATTCCCTGACAATAATGAACTTAAAAGGATTCTGTTGCTTTAATTTGAATCATGGAATATGCAATTGTCGATATAGAGACAGCTGGAGGAAATCCCAAAGGTGGGGGCATCACTGAGATAGCAGTGGTGATTCACGATGGGGAGAAAATTATAGAAGAGTATCAGACATTGTTGAATCCCGAGATGGGTATTCCGACTTACATCACCGGTCTGACTGGAATAGATAATTTTATGGTCAGGCACGAGCCAAAATTCATTGATATTCAAGAGAAGCTCTGGAATCTGCTTCAGGACAGAGTATTTATTGCACATTCAGTCAATTTTGATTTCAGCTTTATTAGAGAGGCATTTTTGAAAGTGGGAAGAGACTTCAAAGCCCCAAAGCTTTGTACCGTTAAACTGAGCAGGCGAGTTTTTCCGGGTTTGAAGTCTTATAGTTTGGGTAGAATTTGTGAAAATCAGAGAATCCCGATCACTGCACGTCACCGGGCGATGGGAGATGCGATGGCTACGGCCATCCTCTTTGACCGAATGATCCATCAAGCTCCGGAGATTGTCTGGCAATCTCTGAAGAAAAATACCGGGGAGGCTTTTCTGCCTCCAAATTTTCCCAAGGCCAAGTTTAACCAGATACCTGAAAAATGTGGCATTTATTACATGTTGAATGAAAACAGGAAGGTGATCTATGTTGGCAAGGCAACCAATATTCGGGAGCGATTCAAAAACCATTTTTCAGGTAATTTACTTCCAGGTCTTAAGCAAAAACTAAAAGCAGAAGTGGTAGACCTGGAGTGGAAATTAAGCGGAAGTGAATTCATGGCCTTAATTCTTGAGGTATTGGAAATCAAACGACTATGGCCTACTTATAACTCGGCTTTGAAACTTCCTAAGACCATGTGGGGACTATTCCATTATGAGGATAATATTGGATTTGGAAGATTCCAGATTTCGAAAGTCACCCGTCACCTTCAGCCTATCGAATCGTTTTTTTCGCTGGATGAAGCCAATAGCTATTTGAAAGACGCTGTCACTACTTTTGAGCTTTGTCCGAAACTTAGCGGTCTTCGGAAAGTCAACTGTAAGGAAGCTACTGATCAGCGGTGCGATGGAGCTTGTACCGGCGAAGAAGAAGTCAACGCATACAATGAAAAAGTGAATGCTTTTTTAAATCAGGTCAAAGAAAGCCAAAAGGAAATTCTGTTAGAGCTAGCTGGGAGAGAAGCCGATGAAGCAGCCTATTGTGTTTTCGACAGAGGAATATTGGTTAAATATGGTTTCGTCAAAAAATCAGAATCCCGGGAAGATCTCCTTCCAAAGTTGGAGGGAGTGCCCCGTATTCCGGAGACTTACTATATTCTTAGACAGTTTTTTCCGCAGTTTCAGCCAGATCAAATCCAGGTATTGAACCCTTGTTAAAGATCTGTTGAACTGAAGGTATCGCCCTGTCTCATATCTCCGGTTTCAAATCCCTTCTTAAACCATTTCATCCGCTGTGCGGAAGTTCCATGAGTGAAGGAATCAGGGACGACTCTGCCTGTAGATTGCTTTTGAAGTCGATCATCACCAATAGCATTTGCGGCATTTAAAGCCTCTTCCAAATCTCCCGGTTCCATCCAATCATTTGATTTTTGGCTATGATGCGCCCAGACTCCTGCTAAAAAATCAGCCTGCAGTTCCAATTTTACTGAATATTCATTGAATTCTTTTTGACTTACATTACCTCTCAATCTGGCTAACTCATCGGTTATTCCCAGGATTTTTTGAATATGATGCCCCACCTCATGTGCTATGACATAGGCTTGTGCAAAATCACCCGGAGCATTTAATTTACGCTCCATATCGGTGAAAAAACTTAAGTCTATGTATAACTTTTCATCACCCGGGCAATAGAAAGGCCCTGTGGCCGCGGAAGCATTGCCACAAGCCGAAGAAACTGAGCCAGAAAATAGTACTAATATAGGCTCCCGATAGCCATCGAGCTGTTTATTCCAGATCACTTCCGTATCAGCTAAAATCGTAGCCGAGAAT
>CAZFSC010000075.1:0-17032 GCA_964521585.1 uncultured Limnohabitans sp. | reverse complement strand
CAAGCCCGCCGTTCGCGTCGTTTGGGAGTGCAAATATCAGGGATTTTTTCTCCACAACAAGCCCTCACCAAGAAAAATATCCGACTTTTTGCTAAGAACCTGATCTGTAAGGAGAAAAATTTACGCCAAATTATATTTCATATTTCATCACTATCCTTCCTCTCCTGATGAATCACTCTAGCAAAACCTGAATTTAGAAGAATAATATTCTGATTAACAGGTTGTCTCATTAGTATTTAAATGAAGGCAGAGGAGAATAATACTTTTTTCGGGGATCCTTGGATGAAAACACATATCGTAAAGACACCTCATGAGCCCCTCCGGTATTTCGCTGTCCTAACTTGGAAATAGTAAAATCATAACTGTAGCCCAATTCCAGGCCTGAGTCTAAACTGACCCCCATCAACCCGATTATCGATTCGTTATTCGGCAAAGCATATTTTGTCGGAAGCCCTCGATACCAAAATCCAAGAACCAAGGGTTCAAAAAAGAACTCAGCGCCAACATCAAGCTGGGAAAACTCCCCCTGAGATTTGTAATTAAATGCCAAGGCCATAGAGCGTTCTTGGTCAGTATTGTTAAAAAAATCATTGATTTCCCCAGGAGCAAGATCAAATCGGATTCCTCCATGAGCGGAATATTTTACGGGAAGTTCATTCCCTCCTATATCGAGGTAGCTGATCTGGGGAGTAAGGAGATGAAAGGCAGACATCCCAAACCAAATTCGCTCATTGTAAAATAATAGCCCCGAACCCAAATCAAAAGCCGCGTGCTTGGAATCTCCTTCAAAAGCTGAGCCTGGCTCACCGATAATAACTCCTCGATCAATATCCAACTGAGTACCAAGAATAACATCTCCAAAAAAAGCATCTCTCGAAACAAAACTTCCTTGTCCACCAGCATGGAGAAAGCTTTTCTCGCCTAAGCGAAGTCTATAACTGTAGATTAAACCTATTTCAACATTTTGGCTTTGCGTAAAAGATTCCTTAGCTCCAGAGACCAAAACCCCAATCCCGGAATTATACCGTGCAGAAAAGTGGTCTACATATGCTGAATAGCCAATAAAACTCTTATCCAAAGCAGGCCATTGAGTCCGAAAGTTGGCTCCCACCCGGGTTAACTCTGTGGCACCCGCAAAAGCAGGGTTCAAGTAAAGCGGATTAGCGTAAAATTGCGAATATTGAAAATCCTGCCCTAATAGCTGACTCCAAAATGAAGCTATAAATATTAAAATGAGAACCCCACGCATCATCGAATCAATTTAAATTTTCCCGACTCTGAAAACCGTTGTCCATCGATAGCCAAACCATTGAATCTGAAAAAATAATACCCAGCATCTAGCAGATTTCCATTCAATTTCCCATCCCATCCGGGAGTATTCAATTCCTGGCTTTCGAAAATCAACTCGCCCCAAGAATTGAAAATCAATAATTCCATTTCCAATAAGCCTTTGACCTTAGGACGGAAGGTTTGGTTTTCCTCTTCCAAAGGAGTAAAACCTGTAGGAAACATAACCCGATAGCTCCTTTTAATTGAAAGGACCTTTGATAGTGACTGAGTGCATCCATATTGGTCAGAAATTGTGAGGGTTATCAAAAACTCTCCTTTGCTTCCAAAAACATGTGTTGGATTCCTTTCTTTTGAACTAGACCCATCTCCAAAATCCCAATCCCAGGTTGCGGCTCTGTTATCTGAAAAATCCGTAAACTGAATGACATCGTCCGGAAAAATCCCTCCATCTTCATCACCTTTGATAGTAGTTCCTTGTACAGCAAAATCAAAGTTGGCAAGCAGATCCTTATCTAAAATAATGACTTCCATGTCGATTGGCTCCCCGTAACAATCCAGATCCTTGTGCTTGACCTGTAGCTGATAGGTTCCACTGATAGAAATCGAGGTCAGCTCTTCATTGAGATATTGCTGCCCTTGACCTATCAACAAATAGTCGAATAGTTCCATGTCAAAAACAGAGATGGAACTGGTTACGTCAACGGATTCGTCTGGTTTGCATCCCACCGTCGGATTTTGGATGGTTAAACTTGGTAAGATTGGATATTCAACTTGAATCATATTTGACTTTGCAGGACAGTTTTTTCTATTGTATCCTACAATTTGATATGACCCCGACTCACTGATTTCGTAATTATCAACTGTAGCTCCCTGAATCAAAGCACCGTCTTTATACCATTCAAAGCGGAAATAAGTCTCTTCACCAAAGCCAGATAAGGAGATTTTTTCATTCGGACAGAGGCGAATAATCTCTTCGTCGATTTCATTTTGACCTGAAATCCGCAAATTAATAGGCTCTGGTGATTCTTGTATGGTCAAAGTCATGGAGTTTCCAGCCGAACTCTTCCCATATGAATCAGTGAGTGTATAGTAGACGGTCACCTGCTGTCCAATGAATCCGGTTTTCGGGAAAAAAGTAAAATCACCCCCAGAATCTCCTGCTTTGAAAGTGCCTTGAGGTAGTTCCAGGACCCGATTTTCTTCTCTGCATTTAGCCTGTGAACAGATGTCGCCTGATTCGGCTTTGATATCCTCCAACGACTCATAAAATTGCAAACAACGGATGACACTATTTTCATTTGGCAAAACCACCTCTTCATCTGTAATAAAATAAGTGTTTTCCTGTCCCTCACAGGAAGCGATTTCATCAAAATCAACTCCCTTCGGATCTTTCAAAGCTTCATCATTAGAAACCTCCACCACCAAATTCTTGATTTCATGATAATTTGTAAAAGCGCCAGTAGAGGCAGCAAATCCTATTTTTAGATTTTTAGGAGCGGGGAAATCATAGGGCCTATCGAAGATTGTTACCAATCTCGGCTGTCCTACCTCAGTAGTCACCATCATTTGTAAAGTCACAAAATACCCGGATTTGTCAGCCTTTGGTTGTAGTTCCAAAAAAACTTTTCGATATCCAGGTTGGTTGGGGTCTGTCACTCGATTTGTACCTGTACCCCCTGAGCTTATCGGAAACTGTCCACCTGGATTTAGACCGTCATTTCCTGTTGACATGGTTTTTCTACCCACTAAGAAAGGATATCCCGAGGTACCATTACCAGGTCCGCGGATCACTACTGCATCAGGCACCAAATCAGTCCCTGCTCCTAAAAATCCGCCATTTTTGTTTTCTGCGGTATTTCCAAAATTCCCAAACTCATCAAATCCAATCCCGATGTAACCGCTCGATAGACCTGGTTCACTTCCTTTTTGAGCGTATCCAAGAGAACCTCCAAATCCCCCGGGACTGAAAGCTGGAACATCAGCATCAAAAAGAAAAAAAGTGATTCCATCGGCTCTTCTTTGCACATCTCCACCATAACTAAAGTACTCGAAAGAAGCTTTGATTCCGAAAACCGAAGGAAAAGGAATATCAATATATACGTAACCACGTTGATTTGTCTGATTTTCCGTTAATCGAAGAACACCATCAACTAACCTAGCATTCCCACCAAATACGGTAGCTTGTTGAATGTTTGATCCATCAAATGGCTCACAATAAGGAAACCCTATCTGACCAAAGGAATTTTGACATATAAGCAGGATTACAAAAGAAAGCCAAAGAGACCGCAACATAGGTATTGCCATAAAAGACCAAGGTCAAAAATATAATTCGAAAGCTAAGGACACAAAAAAGCCTCTCAGTTTTAGATGAAAGGCTTTCATTTTATCTTAAAATGGTCTGCTCTCGGTCAGGGCCAATCGATACAAGTTTGATCGGTACTTTTAATTCATCTTCAAGAAACGAAACGTATTCTTTTAACTCAGAAGGGAGATTATCATATTCCCTTACACCTTTTAACGAAGTATTCCAGCCTTTGAGGGTTTTATAAACTGGTCTGACATCCAATTCGGAGATTTCAAAACTCAGGCGATCTATTTTTTCTCCTGAAGGGAGCTCGTAATGTGTACAAACCTTAATCTCTTCGAAGATATTTAACACATCTCCTTTCATCATGAAAAGCTGCGTAACCCCATTAATCATAATGGAATATCTCAAAGCAGGAAGATCTAGCCAGCCACACCTTCTTGGACGGCCAGTGGTACTGCCAAATTCATTGCCTTCTTTACGCATAGCTTCTCCGGTCTGGTCAAAAAGCTCCGTAGGAAATGGTCCGCTACCCACCCGGGTACAATACGCCTTAAAAATACCAAAGACCTCTCCGATTTTTGACGGAGCTACTCCCAATCCTGTGCATGCACCAGCTGTCATGGTACTGCTGCTCGTCACAAAGGGATAGGAACCAAAGTCGATATCCAATAAAGATCCCTGTGCTCCTTCGGCTAGAATTCGCTTGTTTGAATCCAAAGCATCATTGACCACATATTCACTGTCAATCAAATTCAAAGTTTTAAAAAACTCAACCGCTGCGAAAAACTGCTCTTCCATTTCCGCCAAGGCATCCAGAGGATGATTGTAAAAGGATAAGGTAGTTTTATGCTTATCGACCAAAACCTGGTATTTTTCCCTGAAATCAGAACTTAGGATATCCCCCACGCGCAAAGCTGCTCTGCCTATCTTATCTTGATAAGTTGGCCCTATTCCTTTCAAGGTAGAACCGATCTTCTTATCTCCCTTGGAAGTTTCTAATGCTGCATCCAATAATTTATGAGTCGGGATAATGATGGTTGCTTTCTTGGATACGACTAAATTTTTCATGTAGTCGATTGAAAATTTACCCAATCCATCGATTTCCTTTTTCAGAATTATAGGGTCCAGCACCACGCCATTGCCGATAATATTCAAAATCTGAGATCTAAAAATCCCAGATGGAATCTGATGTAGCACATGTTTGATCCCATCAAACTCGAGGGTATGTCCTGCATTTGGTCCTCCCTGAAATCGGGCAACAATTTCATATTTTGGAGCCAATACGTCTACTATTTTTCCTTTTCCTTCATCTCCCCACTGGAGACCCAGAAGTACATCCATCTTCATTTGATGTGCGGTCTAATCGGTTTACTTAGTCTTTTTGAAGCGTGAAATTTGCGATAAGCCCATAGAAAACCAAGAGAAAGAAGGTAATTATTTCGAATGGTAGAGTTTTATGCAGCAATAACCCAGCACAGGTTCACCTTGTATGGTTTAGCCCAAAAGAATGAATTCATCTCACGAATAGTCCTTTAGAAATAATGAGTGAGATAGAATCGCAATGGCGTCAGACTCCTTATTCTTTGGTAAAAAGATGATACCTAATTAGAATTTAACAGACGAAAACTCTATAATTCATGAACCAAAAATCTCTATTGAAAGTAATTTAAGCCTGCTTTCTAAAATCTTCTACCGAGTCAAAGACCGTAAAAATGTTATTCAATTTCGTGATGATCAACAATTTCTTTACATGCTCTGAGGGTGCGGTGAGATAAACCTCCCCTCCCACATTCCGCATTTTTGTAAGCATGGTGATCAAAAGACCAATTCCACTGGAACTGATATATCTCACCTCGCTTAGGTCAATCACAAAAGTCTTTGCTCCAGCTAAAATCGCGTCCGAGACGATTTCGACCAATTTTGGACCTAACTCATCCCCGATCAAATCACCTTTGATGAAAAGATAGTTTGCAAATTCGTCCTTTTGGGTAGTGTAGGTGAGTTTCATGAGGCCTTCGCTTTTTTATTTTCGCAGTTTTCCTTAGTGCAATTCCCATATAAAATAAGAGAATGATGAAGCACTTGAAAGTTTAAAATTTCTCCTACGGTATTCTGGATATTTTGGATACGGGGATCGCAAAATTCAAGAACAGAATTACATGTGACACAGATCAAATGGTCGTGTTGTTTGTAGCCGTATGATTTTTCGAATTGTGCCAGGTTTTTACCAAATTGATGCTTTGTCACCAAGTCACATTCTACCAAAAGATCTAAAGTATTGTATACAGTCGCTCGACTTACCCGATAATTCTTATTTTTCATACTGATGTATAAAGACTCTACATCAAAATGTCCGCTCCGGGTGTAAATTTCCTCCAATATCGCGTAGCGTTCAGGAGTTTTTCTGAGTTTTTGGGTTTCGAGGTAAGCGGTAAAAATCTTCTTAACCTCTTCAAAATGGGCGATATTCAATGGCATTTTCTGCGATTTTTTCCAAATATAACTCTAGTAACTTATAAAAGATTCATCTCTAGTAATCAAACCTGGAAACCTTGAGTACACCCTCTACTTTAGAGAGGTTTGAAATCAATTTGTCCAAGTGGCTTGTATTGTTGACATAGAGCTTGATCGTTCCCTCAAAGATGCCGGCATCCGAATCTACCGTAATAGAACGCATATTCACCTTCAGCTCATTGGAGATCACCTTGGTGACATCATTGATCAAACCAACCCGATCGGTACCAATAATTCGCAGCCCAGCTAAGAATGCAATTTCTTTTTGACTTGTCCAGCGGGCTTTTATTACCCGATTACCATGATTGGATAGAAGTTCTAAGGCATTGGGGCAGGAAGTCCGGTGAATTTTGATTCCCTCGTTGACGGTAACAAAGCCAAAAACCTCATCGCCAGGAATAGGATTGCAGCACTTGGCCAGAATATAATCCACCACATCCATGTCTTCCCCGATCAACAACTGATCGTGCTCTGGACCCTTTAGACTTTTTATCTCTTTGGTAAAAGAGGATTCGTCCTTCACTTTATCTTGTGAGGGCTTATTTTGACTTTTTTGTGCTTCTTTGAATTCCTTGAATGATTTGATGGTCGTGGGATCGATAATCCCTTTTCCGATCCGGTAGTAAAATTCATTCGCAGTCTTGAGTTCGAAAAAAGCTCGTAATTTTTCTACATTTTCAGAATTGAATTCCATCTTCATCTGCTTGAGCTTCCGCTGCACGATCTCCTTTCCATCCAAGATTGCTGATTTTTTCTCCTCCCGTAAGGCATCCTTTATTTTTGCTTTGGCTCTGGAGGTGACTACTTGATTCAACCAGTCCTCAGTGGGTTTCTGTTTGTTTGAAGTGAGAATTTCTACCTGGTCACCATTTTTTAATTTATGGGAAATTGGAACTAAACGTTGGTTTACCTTAGCACCTATGCATTTAGCCCCTACCTGCGTATGAATTTCAAACGCAAAGTCTAGCGCTGTAGCCCCAAATGGCAATACTTTCAATTCACCTTTGGGAGTAAAAACAAAGACTTCTTCATGGAATAAATTCCCTCTGAAATCATCCATGAATTCGATCGCATTCCCATCGTTGGACTCAAGAAGGCCACGCACCTGAGTGATCCAATCATCCAGTCCAGTGGGTGCTTTTGAATTTTCCTTGTCTTTATACTTCCAATGCGCTGCGTAGCCTCGCTCTGCAATTTCATCCATTCTGGTAGTACGGATTTGCACCTCCACCCACTGTCCCGTATTACTCATGACGGTGGTATGTAGAGATTCGTAGCCGTTAGACCGAGGTGTGCTTATCCAATCCCGCAAACGATCAGGATTGGGTCGGTAAAAGTCAGTCACGATGGAATACACCTGCCAGCAATCCGCTTTCTCATTTTCAAAATCACTCTCCAGAATGATTCTGACTGCAAAAAGATCATACACCTCTTCGAAAGGGATGCCTTGCTTTTTCATTTTATTGAAAATAGAATAGACCGATTTTGGTCTTCCTTTAATCACAAAGTTCAGTCCTTGCCGGCTAAGTTCTTCTTCTATGGGCTGAATAAATGCCTTGATAAATTTATTCCTATAAGACCTCGATTCGTTGATTTTATAGACGATATCTTTATATGTAACTGTATCGGTATATTTCAGATAAAGGTCTTCCAGCTCAGACTTGATTGAATAGAGCCCAAGCCGATGTGCCAAAGGTGCATAGAGGTACATTGTCTCGGATGCAATTTTGAGCTGTTTGTGCCGAGGCATACTCCCCAAAGTCCGCATATTATTGAGGCGATCTGCGAGCTTGATCAAGATCACTCTGACATCGTCAGAAAGCGTTAGGAGCATTTTTCTGAAATTTTCAGCTTGCTGTGAACTTCCATACTCAAACACCCCAGAAATCTTGGTCAATCCATCGATGATGGTCATGACCTTGTGGCCAAATTCCCGCTCTATGTCCTCCAATTCCAAATCTGTGTCCTCTACCACGTCATGAAGTAAGGCTGATACAATGGAGGTCGTACCTAGCCCAATCTCCTCGACACAGACCAGTGCCACTTCCAATGGATGATAGATATAGGGCTCGCCGGATTTTCGGCGCATATCCTTATGCGCCTCCATGGAGATGTTAAATGCTTTTTTTATAAGCTTGGCATCACCATCTTTTAGAATAGGCTTGGCTTGCCTGAGCAATCTTCGGTATCGTTTGAGTATCTCTTTTCTTTCTTCTTCTATATCCACTTGAATCATACCTGAGAAATTTAATATAAAATTAGAACCTAAGGCCAAACTTTATAATTCCTGATTATTTTTTTGACTTTACTCTTGCAAAATAATTTTAAGTATTTACCTTTGCATCCACAATCGGAAACAGAAAGAAAAGTCTTTCAAATTGTTTCCAGATGAAATGCGGATGTGGCGAAATTGGTAGACGCACTAGACTTAGGATCTAGCGCCGCGAGGCATGGGGGTTCGAGTCCCTCTATCCGCACGATTACCGAACCCTCAATCACTAAACTGTTTACAGAAAAGTGATTGGGGGTTTTTAGTTAAACTTCATTTTAAATTTTAGAAACTTGGAAATCACATTAGACAAGCATTCAGCAAATCAAGCTTCAATTAAAATTAAATTATCAGAAGCAGATTACCAACCTAAGGTCGCCGCGAAGCTTAAGGATTATGCCAGAAAAGCTAATATCAAAGGCTTCAGACCTGGTAAAGCTCCTATCTCGATGGTGCAAAACATGTATGGTACTTCGGTATTGGTCGAAGAAATCAATACTATTCTAGGAGAATCACTAAATAATTACATCAAAGAGCAAACTTTTAAAATTCTTGGAGATCCACTTCCGGTAGCGAACGAAGATGCCAAGATCGACTGGAAAACCCAGAAAGATTTTGATTTTGAATATAAAATCGGATTTGTGGAAAACATCTCCGTCCCTCTTGATCAAATCAAAGCGACTGATTACACCATCAAAATTGATGATAAATTAGTCAATGAAACTTTGGAAAACCTTACTTCCCAATACGGAAACAGCACTAATCCTGAAGTAAGTGAAGCTACCGATTCAATTTACGGTGATTTAAAATCTTCTACCACAGACCTTTCAAAGTCAACTTCACTGGATCTTACTAAAATCTCCAAGAAATTGGCAACCAAATTCACTGGTGTAAAGAAGGATGATGTCATTGAATTTGAAGCCAAAGACGTAAAAAAAGGTCAATGGGAAGAAGCGTTTGGATTAGAGGAGGAAGAAGCAGCCAATCTTGAAGGTACTTTAACATTTACTGTCAAAAATATCAACCGCACAGAAAAGGCGGAATTGAATCAAGAATTTTTTGATAAGATTTTCGGTCCTGGGGTAGTTTCCTCAGAAGAAGAATTTATTTCTAAGGTAAAGGAAACGCTGAAGGGTAATTACGATCGGGAAGCCAAAGTTTTCACTGAAGAGGAATTGAAAAAGGAACTGGTAGAAAATGCCAAAATTGATCTTCCTGAAGAATTCCTAAAAGAATGGTTACTCGAGGCGAATCAAGGGAAAGTAACCCAGGCTGATGTGGATAAAGAATTTCCACTTTACGCCAACCAATTGACATGGTCATTGATTTCCAATCACCTTGCCACCGAAAACAAAATCCAGGCTGAGCACGAGGATGTGGTTGCCAAAACCAAGCAAATGGTGAGAGAGCAGTTTGCTTCCTCTGGACTTGGTTCTCAGATGGAAGACAGCATGGATATGTTCGTGGATAATTACCTTAAAGGCGATGAAGGACAGAATTATATGAAAATGCTAACTTCTGTACAGAATGACAAGGTTCTTGCTTTTGTAAAAGACAAAGTCAAACTAAGCGAAAAAGAAATAAGCATTGACGAGTTTAAGGAACTTTTAGAAAAGTAAATCACTTAAACCAACAGAAAAAAGTCCTTTTTTAAGGGCTTTTTTTATTTTTGCTTACTACAACTATTTGAAAGATGATCAACAAAGAAGAATTCAGAAAATACGCCATCCACAATCAAGGTGTCAGTGGAACCGCTTTTGACCAATATACACAGCATATTGAAAACATGACCAGATCGGTTATCGAAGAGCGCCCCCAGAATTTCCGGGAAATTGATGTGTTCTCCAGACTTATCATGGATCGAATCATTTTTCTTGGAACAGGAGTAGATGATCATGTGGCCAATATTATTGTTGCTCAGCTCTTGTTTCTCGAATCAGTGGATTCCAAGAAAGACGTTTTGCTATATGTCAATAGTCCAGGTGGATCTGTGACCGCAGGACTAGGAATATATGACACAATGCAATACATTGGTCCTGATGTGGCTACCATTTGTACTGGTATCGCAGCCTCTATGGGAGCTGTTCTATTGGCAGGTGGTGCCAAAGACAAACGATCTGCATTGAAACATTCCAGAGTGATGATCCACCAACCTTCCGGAGGTATGCAAGGCCAATCCAGAGATATGGAGATTTCGCTTAAATTGATCTTGTCTATGCGTCAGGAATTGTATCAGATTCTTGCAGATCATACCGGTAAATCATTCGAAGAGATCGAAAGAGATTCTGATCGGGATTATTGGTTGAAAGCACCTGAGGCAAAAGCCTATGGACTTATTGATGAAGTTTTAGTAAAAAAACCTATATAATGGCTCAAGTTACCTGCTCATTTTGTGGCAGAAATAAGAAAGATGTAGATCTCATGGTATCGGGGATTTCTGCCCATATCTGTAATCACTGCATCGAACAGGCGCATTTGATACTCGGCGAGGAAGACAAAACTCCCAAGCCGGGCGTCAAGCCAAAAATCAAACTTAAAAAACCAAAGGACCTTACAGCCTACCTGGATCAATATGTTATTGGCCAACAGGATGCAAAAAAGGTCTTGACGGTAGCAGTGTACAATCATTACAAGCGGCTTTTTCAAAAAGATGAAAAAGATGACGTTCGGATCGAAAAGTCGAATATCATCATGGTGGGTGACACAGGAACCGGAAAAACATATCTGGCTAAAACCTTAGCAAAAACCCTCGAAGTTCCATTCTGTATTGCAGATGCCACGGTCTTGACAGAAGCAGGCTATGTAGGCGAAGACGTGGAAAGTATTTTGACTCGTCTTCTTCAGGCCGCTGATTACAATGTCGAAGCTGCTGAGAAAGGGATCGTCTATATTGATGAACTGGACAAAGTAGCCCGGAAATCGGATAACCCTTCCATCACCAGAGATGTGAGCGGTGAAGGTGTACAGCAGGCCCTTCTCAAATTGTTAGAAGGAACCGTAGTGAATGTACCCCCTCAGGGTGGACGAAAGCATCCTGATCAGAAAATGATCGCTGTAAATACAGAAAATATCCTGTTTATCTGTGGTGGTGCTTTTGACGGAATCACAAGACATATCGGTAAGCGGCTAAATACCCAACCGATGGGATTCAGTAAAAAGACGGATGACATCAAAGCTGACCGGGAAAATCTACTTCAATATGTGACCGCTCAAGACCTAAAAGCCTTTGGATTGATACCTGAATTGATCGGGAGACTTCCGGTTTTGACTCATTTGGATCCATTGGACAGCGATGCGCTCAAGCAGATTCTAACCGAGCCTAAAAATGCTTTGGTGAAACAATACACCAAACTTCTGAAAATGGAGGACGTAGATCTCAAATTTGAAGAAAGTGCGATTAAATTCATCGTAGAAAAAGCAGTGGAATATAATCTAGGCGCTAGAGGTCTACGATCCATCTGCGAGGCGATCATTACAGACGCCATGTATGAGCTGCCTTCCGATGATTCGATCAAGGAATTGGTCATTGATGAAGCGTATGCAAAAAGTAAATTCGATAAATCGAAATTCAAGCAGCTTCAAGTTGCCTAACTAGAATCCCTGCTTCTCATTGGAGCAGGGATTATTTTTTCAATGTTTGCAATATCAACTTCGCCGTATTCTCTGAAGCACTTGCAGTACCCAATCTTTCTTGAATCAAATCATAACCCTGGAAAATACTTCCTCTGGTCTGGATGTCGGAAAGTATTTTCGATAATTCTATCCTTAATCTTTTGACGGAAAAGTCATCCTGAATCAATTCCTTAACTACCTCTCGATCTGCAATCAGGTTAACCAAAGAAATAAAAGGGACTTTAATCAATTTTTTTGCAATACGATAAGACAACCAACTGGTGCGGTAAACCACTATTTGCGGCACCCGAAATAAGGCAGTTTCCAAGGTGGCAGTGCCTGAAGTCACCACCGCCGCAACGCTATTAGACAAAAGATCATAAGTCTGATTATAGACAATCTTAATTCCAGCTTCTTCAGCAGATGCGTAAGCTTTTGCACCTAGACTTTCCACTCCTGCGATTACAAATTGAGCATTGGGGAATTCCGGAATCAGATCAATCATACGATCTAACATCGCATCGAGCTCCTGTCTGCGACTTCCAGGTAACAGCGCGATGATCGGCTGATAACTAAGTTCATTTTTTTGAAAGAAAAAATCATGGGGCTTAAACTTCTTAATTTCGTCAAATAGAGGATTCCCTACAAAATGAGTTTGCATTCCGAATTTATCGAAAAACTCAGGCTCGAACGGTAAGATGGAATATACCTGATCTGCATTTTGCTTGAGTTTAAATGCCCGGTTTTGATTCCATGCCCAAACCTTTGGCGGTATGTAATAATGTACTGGAATTCCGAGTTGCTTTGCAAAAGCAGCGATTTTCATATTAAACCCTCCAAAATCGACTAATATTATAGCCTCTGGCTGAAATGAAACAATGTCATTCTTAATCAAGCGGAGGTATTTTAAAACTTTCCCAAAACTTAAAATCACCTCCAGGAAACCCATCACCGCAACATCTGAATAATCAGCTGCTAATTCCACCCCAGCATTTGCGGAGTATTCGCCGCCCATTCCCCGAAATTTCAGAGAAGGATTCAGACCCTTCATTGCAAGGACCAAATTGGAAGCGTGAAGATCACCGGATCGCTCACCTGAGATGATATATATTTTTTTCGAATTCAATGCCTGCTAAAGAATGTCTTGATTTAATATCTTAAAACTAATAAAAAGAGCAGGTGATAAACCTGCTCTCCACTCAATTTGTGCTCTATTTATAAGCTATTCACCGAAATACTCTACGAAATTTCGGGGGGTCTCATACAATGTCAATTTATACAATCCACCCTGCGGAGTAATCTCTTTGATGGCTGGTTCTAAAATTTTCCAAAATTCCATAACCAGATTTTCACAACTTGCCAATTTACCAATCATGAAATCTACATCGACATTCAAATTCTTATGATCAACCTGATCTATCACCAATGATTTGATGACTTTACTCAAAGTTTTTAAGTCCACTACAAAACCAGTATCTGGATCAGGAAGACCTTTCACCGTCACGATCAATTCAAAGTTGTGTCCATGCCAATTGACATTGGCACAAGGACCAAAAACCTCGGTATTTTTCTCCTCAGACCATTTCGGATTCCAAAGCTTATGAGCAGCGTTGAAATGTTCTTTTCTACTGACGTAAATCATTACTTTTTCAAATTGGCTGCAAAGTTATGGAAAAGAAAATGGATAAGGAATTTATCCTTTGAAATCCAATCTATAAAAAAAGCCTGAGGATTCATCAGGCTTCCAAACATTAAGCTTGATTGAGCTTTTGGAAGAAAATCACAAGATGGTCTTCTCGTCCTAGATCCAATTTATTTTCTTTGATGATATCTTTGGCCTTTTCCTGGTCTGCCTCCTTTAATGATTTAAGGATACTGTTCGACTTTGGTCGGACAGTATTAACATTTTCCTCTGAATCTATCAGGTAAAATGTCTCTTCAAATACAAACATTCTTCCTGGGGTAGGTGCATAACTATTCTTCGGAGGGGTCACTAAATCGGAATAAAACTTTCTTATTAGGGTATATTTTTTTCCTTCGGCAATCACATTAACAAAGTCTTTTGGCCCCACTCCAGGTACAATATCAAAACCTTTTTTTACTAAAAGACGAGTCAACATTCCAGGAGTCCCAGTTGCCAAAAGAATAGAAGGACGCTCCAACATGGCGTACTCCACGTAATCTTTGTTCAAATAGATTTTATTCCCAGCTTCGTTGATGACCTCCAATTCATTATCGTGAATGTTAAATTTATAAGCAACATTTTCCTTTAGGCCTGCATTGGTAGTACCAATGTCTGCCCGTGCCCAATCGTTAAATAAATAAGGGGAACCATCGATTTCAGTATAAGAACTCAAACGTGCAGGAGCACCATTCATATCCACATTTGAAATTTGCGCAAATGCTAGTTGGGTATAAAACAAACCAGCTATTAATAAGAAATTTTTCATTTTAATTTTTGATGACTTTTTTGTGTAACGTTAAATTGTTGGTATTAATTCTCAGGATGTAAAGACCAGGAAATCCAGTCAACGGCAAATCCAAATTTAATTCCTCTTGTGATTTTGCAATTTCTTTGTTTAATAAAACTCTTCCTGCAAGATCAATCAATTGAAACTGAATCTCTCCTCTGTACTCATTTGAAATGGTGATGTTCAATCTATCTGCAGTAGGAACTGGACCAACAAATATTCCAAATCTGCTTAACTCCAATTCTTGGTCAGGAATGGCAGAAATCACCGTTGGTTCAGAGATTCGATTACACTTGTCATTGAATATAGCAACTTGATATAATCCATCACTATTCACTTCAAACGACCTATTTGTCGCTCCTTGAATTTTAGATCCATTTAAATACCATTGGTATGCGGACCCCGGCTGCTGAGAGGTAAGCACATTGCCATTTATTACGATAATTGGTTTCTGAAGTTCGTTTTGGACAACAGAAACAACCCGTTCAAATTCAGTAGTTCCAGTAGCATTAGATATAGATAATCGAACGATATACTCACCGGGCTGATCAAATACAAATATGGGATTCTGTTTGGAAGAATTACCCTTTCCACCAAAGTCCCAAGAGTAAGTAGCGATATCACCTTCACTTTGGTTCACAAATTCAGTCGCCGCGCCTACGCAGGAAAAATTTGCAGTGAAGTTCGCAAACAAAACATCCTCACAATTTTGCGAAAGCCAACCTGTTCCGTTGACGATGGATGCAGCTATTCCCAAATTAATAATTGCATCACCTTCATGATCTACGTTCAGGATATTCAAATGATCAAAGCAGTATTTTTTGTAAACGTCATGAATCAGTTTACCCTTACCTGTAGCTGAAATAAGACCTTTTGCTAAAGAGGTAGATTGGGTCTTTATTGAATTGACCACTGAAATTGAACTCGATTGTTCCAGACTCAATTCTGCACCTGCACCAATAATAAGTTCATCAACTTGTATTGCAGATGCCTTTTGAATCACCTTTCCCCCAGAAATTGAGAGGATATCAAATCCTCCTGTGTTAATCGTTAAATTTCCTGATTCTATTTTCAAAAGACCAAAATCAACTGCTGTATTATTTTCAAATTGACCGGCCGGGCCATTATAAAGCAAGTTAATTCCCGGAGTAAATAACGAATTATCTGAAATAGTAAGATCGCTGGCAAATTTGATTTCTTGGACAGATCCTAATAGGCTAGCAGTCGAAGCAAGAGACAGAGAATTCAAATCAAGTCTTGGAATATTTATTTTAAGGGTTGCATCGGAAATTGAAATCTGATCGAGTTTTTCAGCCTCCAAAAGCTGCCAATTTCCATCCGTAACTCTTAACTCGACATTTTCGAACATCGCATTACCCAATGCAATGAGCTGATCATTAGTGCTAGTATTTTTAAATATGATTTGTCCATTTCTAATTTCAGTGATCTGATTACTTACCCTAAAACCATTGGAAACCTGTATTTCATTTCCCTTTAGATCGAAACTAATGATTTGATTCCCAAAAAGATTCACACTAAATGCACTTGCATCGCTTTCAAAATTAATCACCTGCGATCCAGCCGTTTCACCCTCAAACACAACTCTACTAGTCAAAGAGGGGATTTTATTTGCAGCAGGTCCATTTGCGGTATTGGACCAATTTGCCGGATTATTCCAATTGCCTCCAGAACTGCCTATCCAATAAAGAGTTTCACCTGCTCCATCGGTTGTGCCTGCCTTTAATACTAAAGAAAAATCTTGAACTCCATTTTGTAATTCTCCTTTATGAGAAACCACGATCTTATAGCGTTGTGGTTTTGGACTCGGAATGAATATCTGTTCAACATTGTCTCTAAAATTATCTTTATCGGTAGCAGCTATAGCAGCCAGTCGATTTACAGGATCAAGCGTATAGGGAAAAAAGGTGTTTCCCTGTTCATCTATAATTCTTAAATCCAAGTCATTAACTAACATTAAATTTTGGGGATTTACAGACGGAGAAGGAGGATTGCCAGAAGGGTCTGTCCAAGCAATAGTAACTCTAATCGGAGTTACTCCATCGGATAAGAATTCATTCTCAAAAACACCTCCTTGCTCAAGCCGTTCTTCACGGATTACGTCTGAACTCCCATTTTCATTTAAAATAATCTCTGCAGCGGCTTTGGTATCCAATAAGCCCCAACCATACACATAGTCAGGCCCGGGATTGGGTCCTGCCTCCTTGGTTGTATTGATCATTAAAGCCTTAACCGTAGATGCCCACATGTATCTTCCGGCATTTCGATCTCCAAATAGTTCCTGAAGTAATAAAAGAGAACCAGCCACATTGGGCGCCGCCATGGAGGTTCCGCTTAATGAGGTATATTCAACTGGTATTCCATTAACTTCAAAGGCAGAACTAAAAACATTCACTCCAACTCCTACTACATCGGGTTTGATTCTCCCATCATCTACAGGTCCCACACTTGAAAAATTACCGATTACTACACTCTCTGGACCAGTATATTCTTCTATGGGATTGACAGCACCGACAGTAATAACATTTTTCGCAACCCCTTCCGGACCAA